>NZ_NFLY01000022.1:0-41705 GCF_002161155.1 Massilimicrobiota sp. An105 | reverse complement strand
ATCATGAACTCCATGTGTGAGCTAAGATATAGTGACTTTACAAATGAATTTTCATTTAAGACCATATAATCAATATATTTTAAATATAGTTACCAACATTTATCTAGGGTTAGATTTTAATAAAAAAATGCATGAAAACATGCATTTAGTCTAATATTTTTGTTAAGTCTATCGGTTGTTTAAAGAAGGTCTGAGGATCATTTTCATTAAATTGATGTAAGAATTCTATAACTTGATTTGTTAAATAGGTTGGTGTAGATGCACCTGAAGAGACTGCAGCTTTCTTTTTCCCTTTTAACCAGTTAATATTTAAATCATCAAGACTCTCAATCATATGAACTTCTTTCTTTTCACTAGCAATGCTTGCTAGTTTTTGAGTATTGTTAGAATGAGGATCACCCACAATGAAAACAATATCAATATCTTCTTCCATGTTTTTAATAGCTTCTTGTCTGATTTTCGTTGCTGTACAAGTTTCTTTTTCGATTGTGACATGAGGAAGTATCGTTTTGGCATACTCACATAAATCATAGACATCGTATAAAGACATGGTTGTCTGATTCGTCATCACATAATGCTTATTTGGATCCATCATTTGAATATCATTTTTACTGGTAATCAAATGAACACGTTTTTCATCAATAGAAATGGCACCTTCAGCTTCAGGATGTCCTTTTTTTCCAATATATAAAATGTCATATCCTTCATTCAATTTCTTTTTGATTAAATCATGTGTCTTAATCACATCTAAACATGAAGCATCAATGACATTGAGACCTTTATTTTTCGCTTTTTGAAATACCTGATCACTAGCACCATGAGCAGTGACAATGACAGTTCCATGTTGAATCTGATCTAATAATTCTAGACGTGTTTGACCAGGAATATCAATTGTCTGAATACCTCTTTCTTTTAATGCATCAACAATATATTGATTATGAACAATCATTCCTAAGATATAAATAGGTTGTTGTTCATTTTGTGCGTTTTTAGCTATTTCAATAGCACGGACGACACCTTTACAGTATCCTCTTGGGGTAATAGCTTTCACTTGCATACCTTTTCACCTCCACTTCATTGTATCATAATTTCTTGTGATGATGAAGAAATCTTTATATAATGAAAGCAGGTGGTTGATGATGCATATTCAGGAAGTTTCTCAACAATTAAATTTATCTAAGAAAGCGATTATGATTTATGAACAAAAAGGGCTCATTCATCCTCAAAAAGATGCTCATGGTTATCGTGTTTATCAACAGAAAGATATTGAAAGATTAATGCAAATGAAATGTTTAAGACAACTTGATTTCTCTATTTCTCAAATTAAAGATATACTGATCAATAATCAATATGATATTTTTGATCTGAAAAAAGAAGAATATGAAAAACAGATTTTTGATATTGAAACATCATTACAATATATTGATGATGTGAAAAAGAGTTTGACGCAAAAACGGACATTAGATAATTTAAGCCATCAGCTAGAACAAACCAAACAATTGAAAAAAATCAATTTTTCTACACAAACCATCCTACTCTTTGAAAAAATCATAATTTGTTTATCTGTTTTTATTTATGCTTTATTTTTATTTGATAATGACTCATTTTTATCTATATTGGCTTCTTTAGCCATGTTACTTATTTTAGTGATTCACTTTTCTTCTACATTTAGACTGTTTTTATATGAAATTTATCAAAAAATAAAAAAATAGTTGCTTTACCCCAAGGGTAGTGCTGTAAAGTCAAGGTGAGGTGAGATACCATGATGATATTTTGGGTAGCTATTTTACTGATATTGATAGTGATTATGGTTTTGAAAGGCTTATGGAATGTTTTTATGCATAAACGATTAGTTCAACTGTTTCCATATCAGCTTGAAAAGGATGAAATAGAATGGAATGAGGAATATGCTGAAACTTTAAAAGAAAAAGCAATATCTAAACAGGAAATTGATGATTTTCAGTTATTAAAAGTTTTACAGAAATGTGACTTTACTTATACGAATATAGGTAGAGAATATATGTATGGTCGTATGTTATCAAAACAATGTGATCATCGTTTGTTAGAAATGATGGTTCAGCGTTATCAGAATCCTCAAATTTTATCTGATACACTTTATCATCTTTATCAGTTAAGTAAAGAATATGACGCATGTTTAGGCTTGTTTCAGCATTCTCAAGTCTTTTCGTTATGGGAAAAACGACTCATTATGTGCTTAGGTTTTTGTCCGATTGTATTTATCATCATGTGGTTTTTCTTAGGTGAGCTGATTTTTTTACCACTTTGTATATATGCAGCTTTGATGATTCTTTTGAATACTTATTATAGTCAACGTACAAAGACTATTGTGACGGAAACAATGAGTTATTGTTTTATGATTGAAGCTTTATCACATTTGGTTAAACATCGTGTTTTTCCTGAAGAAGATATTCAAAAATTAAAGCCAATGCTTAAAAAAGCAAAGACATATACAGTATTGGCACGTGTCATTTATAAGATTTCTAAAATAGATGTTTTCTATTTCACACAGACAATCCAAAGCTTCTTTATGTTATCACTACATCAATATCTCATATTATTAAAGCATCAAGAAGACATGGAAAGCTATATGCTTACTTTCTATGAATATTTAGGAACTGCAGATGTTGCTTTAAGTGTGCGATTAGTACGTGAACGTTATGTCACGTGTTTGCCTGAATTAACACAAGATAAACAGCTTTCATTTGTCGAAGCTTACCATCCTTTAATTTCTAATCCTGTAAAAAATAGTTTTTCAACAACACGTTCTTGTATGATTACAGGATCCAATGCATCAGGTAAGTCTACATTCTTAAAAATGATTGGTATCAATATGCTGATGGCGAAAACTTTGCATACATGTTTTGCAGATGAATGGAAGTGTTATCATTATACGATTCATAGTGCCATTCATATGAAAGATGATTTAACATCAGGAGATAGCTATTATGTAAAAGAAATTAAAACTTTAAAAGCCATGATAGATGATGTGAAAGAAAAGGATTGTATGATCTTTATTGATGAAATTTTAAGAGGAACAAATGAAAAAGAACGTGTGATGATTTCTCAGGCTATTTTGACTTATTTATTTCAAAGTTCATCATTGATTTTGGTGACAACACATGATTTATCTTTGGTTGAAAAGTTTCCTTGGATTGATCAGTATTGTTTCCGTGATGCGATTGTGAATAATCAATTATCCTGTGATTATAAAATACATCAGGGACGTTGTACAGTAGGAAATGCGATTGCATTATTAGAAATTTATGGATATGATGCAGACATTATCAATGCTATAAGAAAGCCTAACTAGGCTTTCTTACTGGTAACATATTTTCAAAAGTCTGTGATTCCACTTGAACATTTTTATCAATATCCTCATCTATGTCATCTAAATCAAAACTCTTTACAGCTTTAACAACACGGAAAGCTGTTTTGGCGTTATGCAAAACAGGACGTAATTGATTGATAATAGGAATGAGCTGATTAGCCGTATAAAGTGTTTTTTGAGCTGTCTGAATTGTTGATGAAAGGTTCATCTGATGAAGTGAATATCTCATAGATTGTAATAATGATGGTTTTTGATACATCATTGGTGGATAATAGGGATAAAAATCATAGGGTGGATATTGTGGATACATGATTAACACCTCCTATGTTAAGATATGTTAAAAGAAAAAAGATGATACTTGTGTTTTGGATAAAGAAAAATAACGACTTTGAAGAGGAATCATCAAAATCGTCATGAGATATTTTATGCTCTTTGTTTATAAATGAGAAGATTAACAATACTGCCAAGCATGATATAAATCATCCAAAAAAGAATAAATCCAACATAGGAAGCATCAAGAAGAGGATATGGAGCAGTTCCTAAGCCACTTGTCATGATGTTATATGCCATAGATAAAGGAATGAATGTTAATATCCATATATTTATGGACCAAAATAATTGTTTGGCTTTTGTCTGAGAAGATTGATCTGAGATGACCATACCAATACCATAAATCATACATCCAAAGATAATCAAAATGAGTCCAGTGAGTGTTGCGATTGCAGTTTGTTTTTCATTCCATATCATTGCAGCAACAATCAATCCCAGGGCATTCATTGTTGTTGCGACGATTGTAAAAATGACACCATTAGGTTTTTCGTGCGTTGATATAGACTCACAAGGAGTGGGCTCAATACCTTTGAGTAAATAGTCTGTTGTTACTTCAAAAAAGTCACTCAATAAAATAATCTTTTCAATGTCTGGTAAAGTTTGTTCGCTTTCCCATTTAGAAACGGATTGTCGTGAAACACCAATTTGATTGGCAAGTTCTTCTTGTGATATTCCTTTTACTTTTCTTAAATGTTGTATTCTATCAGCAATGTTCATATATAGTCTCCTTTCTTAGGCACTCATATTATAACAAAAAATAAAAAAGCAATACTACCAACTGATGTGGTCATTTTGACAACTTTTACGTTCTTTTTGTCACTTTGTTTGTTTTTGCTTAATAAAAGGCTTTTTATTATTGTAACTAGGATCATTTGTAATATCAAGATATATGTCAAATATGTCTTTCCATCTTTTTTGCTTTGATAAATAATCAAAGAAAATATAAGATTTTATCAAAGTTTTTTGCTTTTTTTAAAGTTTTAGTGTATAATCATATGGCTAAAAGGAGGCGATTATATGAAATTATTTGAACAATATCAATTTCAACCTTTTGTAAAAGAAACATTACAAAAGTTGAATTTTCAATCACCAACAGAAATTCAAAAATCAGTCATTCCACTTGTTTATAAACATCGAGATGTGATTGGCATATCACAGACAGGAACAGGGAAAACACATGCTTTTTTAATTCCAATTATGGATATGATAGAGACATCAGCAGATTGTGTGCAGGCAGTCATTACTGCTCCTACAAGAGAATTGGCACAACAGATTTATGATCAGGCTAAAGTTTTTATAAATTATAATAAGAATTTAAGGGTTTCATTAATCATTGGTGGTAAGGATAAACAAAAAACAATTTCAAAGTTGAATGTTCAACCTCATTTGGTTATTGGAACACCTGGACGAATTAAAGATTTATCTTTAGAGGAACAGGCTCTTAAAATTACAACTGCGGATATATTTGTCATTGATGAAGCAGATATGACATTAGAGTATGGTTATTTAGAGGATATTGATGCAGTACTGGGAAAGATGAAAGAGAATCTTCAAATGCTTGTCTTTTCCGCAACAATTCCACAAATGTTAAGACCATTCTTAAAGAAATATATGGACTCACCAAAGATTATAGAAATTGATGAGCATCTGTCAACATCACGTAATATTTCACATTATCTGGTTCCAACGAAACATCGTCAGCGTTATGAAGTTTTAAAAAATATTATGCAGGTCATTGATCCCTACATTTGTATTATCTTCTGTAATAAACGTGAAGAAGTTGAACAGTTAAGTCATCAGTTGCGTGAAGATGGTTATAAGGTTGGAGAAATACATGGAAACCTGGAACCAAGAGAAAGACGACAGATGATGCGTCGTATCAAAAATATGGAATATCAATATATTGTCGCAACTGATATTGCTGCAAGAGGGATTGATATTGATGGTGTCAGTCATATTATTAATATGGAATTTCCAACTGAGCTAGATTTCTATATTCATCGTAGTGGTCGTTGTGGACGTGGAAAATATACGGGTGAATGTTATAATATGTATGATACATATAATCAACAAATGGTTGAAGCCTTGGAGAAAAAAGGTATTCATTTTGAAGTCAAGGAATTAAAAGGACAGCAGTTTAAACAAAGTCAAGAACGAGAAAAACGTAAGACACGTGTTAAACATCAAACTGAGCTGGAAAAGAAAATTTCAGCTATTGTCAGAAAACCAGCTAAAGTGAAACCTGGATATAAGAAAAAACGTAAAAGACAAATTGAAGCTATGGTTCAAAAAGAAAGACGTGCGATGATTAAACAGGACATTAGAAGACAAAAGAAAGAACGTGCAAAACAGGCACAAAGAGAAAAACGTGAAAGAGAGGCACAGTAATGTTGAAGATTGGTAGTCATGTTTCCATGAGTGGAAAAGAAATGATGCTAGGATCAGTGAAAGAAGCTTTATCCTATGATGCAACGACATTTATGTTTTATACAGGTGCTCCACAAAATACTGCCAGAAAACCAGTGAGTCAGTTACGTGTTGAAGAAGCCAAAGCATTAATGACAGAACATCATATTGATATTCAGGATGTTGTTGTTCATGCGCCATACATTATCAATTTGGCAAATACGATTAAGCCTGAAACATTTGAGTTAGCTGTACGCTTTTTAAAAGAAGAAATTGAAAGATGTGAAGCTATTGGTATCAAACGTTTGGTTTTACATCCTGGTTCTCATGTCAAAGCAGGGGATGAGGCTGGCTTGGATCAGATTGTAAAAGGATTGAATGAAGTCTTACATGAAGACCAAAAAGTACATATTGCTTTAGAAACAATGGCAGGTAAGGGAAGTGAAGTTGGAAAAACTTTTGATCAGCTTCAGTATATTATTGAACATACAAAGTTATCTTCTTTACTGGGTGTTTGTTTGGATACTTGTCATTTACATGATGCAGGTTATGATTTAACTCATTTTGATGACTTGTTGAAAGAGTTTGATCAAAAGATAGGTTTAGATCGTTTATTGGTTGTTCATGTGAATGATTCTAAAAATGAACGAGGAGCTCATAAAGATCGTCATGAAAATATTGGATATGGATATATTGGCTTTGATACACTCAATACTATTGTTCATCATCCTCAATTAAAAGATGTTCCAAAGATTCTTGAAACACCTTATATTGATGGAAAAGCTCCTTATCGTGAAGAAATCAATATGTTTGTTCATCAAACATTTAATAATGGTTTAAAATAATGATTTAATAATACAAGTATTTTTTGACAAGTGAATTCACTTGTCAATTTTTTTATATAGTTTTCTAAAACAAAATGATATTGTTCATGTTGTAAGGCGTATTGATTGTTTTTAATCATGTTTAATAATCTTTGTTGTGTAGATTGATCAAGTTCGATATCAAATTCTTTTAAAAGAACTTGAAAATCATCTAGTTGAAGTGATGATATATATTCATTGTTTTGATTTGTCATAATTTCCTCCTTAACTATATCCTATGTAGGCGTTAAGAAAATAGACCACATTTTTGATAAGACTTGCGTCAAATATCAATTGTATGATAGAATATGAGCGTTTTAAATAGAAAGGATTAGAAAGATGAGTAAAGTTAATCAATTAGGAAATTACACAGGAATTGAAGTCAAAGTGACTTCACGTCAAGTATTAGACGAAGATGTTGAAAAAGAAATCCAACATTTATTATCACAAAAGAGTCAATTGGTTGAAAAAGAAGGAACTGTTGAAAACGGGGATGTCACAACAATTGATTTTAAAGGATTGAAAGATGGAGTGGCTTTTGATGGTGGAACTGCTGAAGGATATCAATTAGAAATTGGTTCAGGATCATTTATACCAGGATTTGAAGAACAGATGATTGGTATGAAAAAAGGAGAAACAAGAGATTTAAATCTGACTTTCCCAGAAAATTATGGGGTTGCTGATTTAGCAGGTGCAGATGTTATTTTCCAGGTTACAGTTCATCACATTGCATCAAAAGTACAAGCTCAACTTGATGAAGAATTCGTTAAATCTTTCCAAATGCCAGATGTTGAGACAGTGGAAGATTTCAAAAAGAAAGTTAGAGAAAGTTTAGAAAATCAAAATGCTCAGACATTACGTGCTGAAAAAGAAAATAAAGTTTTAGGTGTTTTGATTGAAAACAGTGATGTAGAAGTAGATGAAGCTGATATTCAAAAAGCTTTAGATCAACATGTTCAATATGTCAGCAATGAATTAGCTGGACAAGGTATGGCTTTAGAACAATATCTTCAAATGATGGGAATGGATATGGATGCATTACATGCACAATTAATGCCAGCTGCTAAACAACAAGCTATTTTTGAAGCTATTATTGATGAAATTATTCGTGTTGAAAATTTAATGACAAGTGATGAAGATGTTGACCGTCAGGTTGATTTGATGTCACAACAATATCAAATGGATAAAAAAGATATTTTAGAAAAGATTGATTTAGAAGGTTTAAGACGTGATTTAAATCGTATTCAAGCAAGTCAATTGATTTTAAACAGTGCTAAATTTATTATGGAGTAAAGATTGTCTCAGGGCAATCTTTGTTTTTATTTATTTTATAAATCTGCTAATAAACATATTATAATATAATGGATATAGATGTTGGTGAGAGTTGAAAGAGAGATGAGACTATGAAAAATCAGAATATTTTTATAAGTTTAGGAATTGTCATTTATATTGTGATGTCTGGGATAGATAAATTTGTTTATAGGCTTCCAAATATGGTTTATATTCCCATTGCTATTTTAGGTATTATTTTGATTCTGATTGGTTTTTTAAAAATAAAAAAAGACAATCATTGACAAATGTGAGTAAGAAGATGTTATTTAAAGATAATAAAATATGAGGATTGTCCAAGATCGTTTAATGAAATGATAAAAATGGGGAGGATAAAGTGTGTCGGTATTAAGAAATTTTGAATATTATAAAGAAGAAATAGAATTAGCACTGATTCAAAATGCTGGTGTAGAAATTGAGCTTTATTCCATTGTAGCAAGTATGATAAGAGAATCACAAAATACATCTCCATTATCTATACGAGATGTATCTGCAAGGAGAAAAAGTGATATTTCAATGAAGTTTTATGGGCAAGCAGGTTTCCCGGATTTTGTTGTATTGGCAAGAGAAAAGGACAGTAATGCGAAGCTATATGGATGTATTGAAGTAAAAATGCCAACAGTTTCACTTGATGGAAATGATGAACAGTTAAATGGACATATTCAATCGTTTAAAAAGGTTCTTTATACAAATGGAATCAGATGGATATTTTTTGAGAATGATATAAAAAATGTTCTTTTTGATATTGAACTTGGAGATATAAATAAGAGTCAAATTCTTTGGAAATCACAGAAATATTGGGATGATTTATTACGATGTATGGATCAAATCAAATGGGATTTATAAAAGATAGTAGAAATAAAAAACGCCAATATAAAAAAGCAATGATTTTTTGTCATTGCTTTTCTATCATTTTGAGTATTTCATCTTTTAAGACTTGGACCATGTCTTCTTGTTTGACTTTTTTTATAACTTCACCTTTTTTAATCAATAAACCTTCTTTAACACCACCGGCAATACCAATATCAGCATGTTTTGCTTCACCAGGGCCATTGACTGCACATCCCATGATGGCGACTGTGATATCAGCATGGATAGTATTCAAGAAATCTTCAATCTCATTTGCGACTGGAATCAAATCATATTGAATACGACCACAAGTTGGACATGATACCAAAGTTGGAACATGATCAATCAGTTCTAATTCCTTTAATAATGTTTTAGCAACTTTGATTTCTTCTACAGGATCAGCACTTAAAGAGACACGAATGGTATTACCAATACCCTGATATAACAATGTACCAATACCTAAACTTGATTTGATCGTTCCACCAAGCTTTGTGCCAGCTTCTGTGACACCAATATGTAAAGGACAATCAAAAGTTTGACTGGCAAGAGTATAAGCTTCGATGGTTAATAAAGTATTGGATGATTTTAAAGAAATGGCATAGTCATGAAAATCTAATGACTCTAAAATATCAACATGTTTTTTGGCACTTTCAATCATCCCTTGTGCCGTTGGTTTTCCATATTTTTCTAAAATATCTTTTTCTAAAGAACCACCATTGACACCAATACGAATAGGAATATGATGTTGTTTGCAGGCTTCTACAACAGCTTTAACCTTATCCATAGAACCAATATTACCAGGATTAATACGAATTTTATCAATACCATTTTCAATTGCCAGTAAAGCCAAACGATAGTCGAAATGAATATCAGCAATTAGAGGAATATGAATCTGTTTTTTGATATCAGCAATTGCTGATGCATCCTCTTTATCAAAAATCGCCACTCTTACCATTTCACAACCTGCTTTTTCCAACTCATGAATCTGTTTGACAGTTGCTTCTACATCTTTTGTTTTGGTATTGCACATAGATTGAATAATGACATGATTATTGCCACCCATTGTTAAATGTCCAATTTGAAATGATCTTGTTTCTGTTCTTAACATAATCTAACCTCGTTTCTGTTTTTATTATACACGAAGTTATTCAAAAAATAAATCTATTCCCTATTTTCTATTGAGAGTGATTTTTTCATATATTAAAGTTATCGAAAATCAATAAACAATATTTTCCTTTTTTCGACCGTTATGCTATACTAACCAAAGGAGGGAGAGGAAATTTATGATCAAGTATGAAGATATACTTTTTTTTCGTGATCAGCATATTGTTGATGAATTGTATCAAAAACTGAAAACAGACAATGATAACGAAGAATTAGAAAAAGCATATCAACAGATATCAACAAATAATCAGACACAGTTACATACATTTTTATATCAGTATCGTCAGATTATGACTAAAATCTATAGTGTATGGAATGTAATCAGTTGGCTATTATTTGCAATCTTATTTATTGTATCAGGATCAATGATCTGTGCAACAGGGGTTGCTTATCTGTTTTTCGCAATTGATTTTTTTAATGCGATTTATCAGTTGATCAGTGAAATAGGAGTAAGTTTGTTGGAGGGGATCTTTCGTGTTCCAACAGAAACAATCACTTATTTTCAACAAGTTTCACCGATATTTTTATGTATTGTAGGATTAACATTTCTTTTTATTGTGTTATTTACGACTTTATATATAATCAGTTTATTTAAAAAAGATTATCAAAAACAAACATCAATACAAATGAGTCTTGATGATTGTTATCACAGTTTACAGTGTTGTCAAGATGATCCTTGGGATTATATTCGTCAATCTTTTGAAAAAAGAATACATACTAGACGAAACCATCATTTTTTTGAACGCTATTATTATGCCTATATCAAAATTGCTCAAAATCATGAACTTGTAGAAGGGACTGTTCAAGATTTAACAAAAAAAGAACAAATCATTTTATACATTCGTACTTTTACAAATAGTATTAAAAATATTTTTGGTGCATTTTCAATGCCTATCTATATATCAACAGCTCTTTTGATTTCTTATTATAGAAATTTTCAGGCTGTGAGTGCATTAAGATTAAAAAATATTTTAGAATATATACATTTAGGAGATTGGATTTATAGTTTTTAGACTTATGTTATGGAATTGTCAGTCATTTTCCATTATTTTATTATTTAGAAATCTTAGATTTAGAATTCGTAAAAGTCATTTCTTTTTGTATTTGTTTAACGATTGTATGGGGTCTTTATACAATTATAAAGACACGTATCAGTGAAATCAAAAGACAATATTTACGTCGCCAACAATTCTATTTGAAAAAACATCAAGGGTTATATGCATCAAATGAGAAGTTCCCTAAAGTTTATCAATATAGTGTACAATGGACTGTTTTTGTTGTATTTGTATGTATAGCTATAGGATTATGGCAGGCTTTCTTGGCATCTTTTCCATATGATGTAGAAGCAGTTTTTGCGATGATGAAACAAAGACAAGTTGTCTTAGATCAAATGCAGCCTTATGTTGAAGAAAAAAATCATATTTTAGGGAATTGGGAACAACGTCTTTCACCTGAATATATAGCAGTTGATTCTTTAACGGATATGGAAAAAACAGGAACTTATAATAACCCTTATTTAAGAATTTATACATATTATACACAAGAGGATGCTACAAAAGCTTTTGAAGATCAAAAAGACAGTTATGATCATTATAAGAAGAAAGAAGATCAATTACAATTAAAAATTCAATCTTCCCAAATTCCTTGATTTTTCAAGGCTTATCGCCTATCAAATATCAAAACCTTATGTATTTTCCCTTGTTTTTGCCCTTATGAGCCGAAACAAGGGAAATTTTTTATGCTTCGCCCACGACCTTATCCAAGAGCCTGGCGGAAGTCCGCTTTGCTTCTCTGGTAGAGTGAGCATAAATGTTCATTGTGGTACTGACATCAGAGTGTCCGAGAAGTTCCTGCACATCTTTGGGTTTTGCACCGCCTGAAAGCAGGTTGCTCGTATATGTGTGGCGGAGTGTGTGGAAATGGAAGTCCTCCAATCCCTCAACCTCTGCCTTTGCTTTGCGGCAAATCTGACCGACTGCACTTGCAGAAACAAAAGCACCGTCCTCCTTTAAGCAGACAAAGGATAATTCCCTGTCATTTTCGGGCGTTTCCTGCGTCCTTTGCAGACTGTAAACCTCGTAATAGGTACGCCCCTTTTCTTTGACTGCCTTGCAGTAGTTAAGATGATACAGTTCGCCATAGCGAAAACGGTTTTTATGCTGTTCTGTTTTTGCTTTCCGTAAGATGTCAGCCAATGTGTCGCAGAAATCAACGGTACGGACTTTCCTGCGTTTTGTTGTGCCGACCTCGTGCTTATGCCTTGTGCCATTGTACCGCATACTGCGTCTTACGGTTAGATACTGCTCGTCAAGGTTGATGTCCTGCCAAGTCAGACCGCAGACCTCTCCGATACGCAAGCCTGCATAATAGGCTATCTGCACCGCAAGCAGCGCAGGGTGTTTCTTTGCAATTAAGAAGTCCGCCAGCTTTTGGTATTCCCCGTGTGTAATGGTAGGAATGGGAGTAATATCTTCTTCGCTGTCCGAGAAAATATCCGTTTCCTCTTTTCTGCCACGCAGCTTTACATACTGCATCGGGTTAAAGGTTATCAGCCTTTTCGGGAATACCGCAAAGCGGAATGAGTTTTGCAGCACCGCCGAGAATTGCAACATATAGCCTTTGCTCATAGGCTTTGAATTTGTACCGTCGGGATTGACCCCTCCGTAACTCATAAGGTCGATAAACGCCTGTAAATGGTCAGCGGTCACGGTTTTCAGTTTTCGGCTGCCAATGGGATATTTCTTAATCTTTTTGACTGCCGCCGTGTACGCCATAACCGTACCGTTGCTAAGACTGCCGGGCTTCAGTTCTTCCTCCACCCACATATCCAGCATTTCGCCTACCGTGATGTTTTCGGCTTTCCCGACAAACTTCTTTTCCTCATAGTCAGCGATTGCCTTTCTGAGCAGGGCTTCTGTTTCAGACTTGCTTTCTGTTCCCACAAACTCTTTCTGTACTTTTCTGCCGCTTTCATCTTCGATGTAGAAGCGTGCGTACCACTTTTTACCTTTTTTTCTTACAGAACCTTTTGCCATAGATAAATTTCCCCTTTCTATCCGTGGCAATCGGGACTGTGACATATGGTGTGCGTAAAGTAATAGTGTCACTTATGCCGAGGAATGTCAATCGGCATTTTCACTTGTCAAAGAGCCACGGAATTTTTCTTTTTCAGCAACCCTTTCTTCTGCTGCTGTCCCTATCCCGAACAGGTCGCCCATCTTTACAGCGGTGCGTCCCTCATCGTAGATATGTAAAATCCCATCTAAAAACTGTTTCATATCCTCGATAGGAAGTTCCATTTCTTTACGGTAAACTCTCTCCATAATCGCCCCTGACTCAATCGCATAGCGGCGTAAAGACTGCTTTAAGCCCTCGTCCTCCGCCACACGGTCAACCTCAGCCATAGCGTCTGCAAAGTGATAAGTCATAACCGTATAGAGGTCAATCATCTTTCCGAGGAATGTAGTGAGCAGTTGTTGGTGCGGTTCGCCCTTTACCACAGAAGAAACCGTATCAAGATATTTTTTGATATGTTCCTCCATATCCCTTGCACATAAAGTGCGGCTGTCATATTCCTTATCTTCGGAAAGTCCTGTCAACCATTCGGGAGTGGTAAGCAACGCTTCTGCCAGTCCGTTGATAATCATTGTGCGTTTCGGGTCTACTCCGTCCGCTTCATATCTCTGAATGGTAGATTTGTTTACTCCGACACGCTTACCAAGTTCGGGCATTGTTAAGTTTAATTCTGTTCGGCGTTCTTTTACTCGTTCACCGACCTGTTTTGCGGTGAATGTAATTTCTTTTTTCAAGGTTTTCACCTCCTATTGCTGATAGTATAGCATAACGAAACCTATTTTGCAACCGCAAATTTAAAAAAATGAAAAAATATTTCTTGATAAGTTGCAAAATAGGTTGACATTAGATAGCAAAATAAGTATAATAGCATACACATAGTTGTAAAATGCGTATTTTGAAAGGGGGGTCGATAAAATGAGCAACATCAAAATGGGTTTAACCATAGAAGAAGCAGCAGAATGTACGGGTATCGGAAGAAATACAATGCGTAAGTTGGTCGACTGGGGCAAACTTCCCGTCCTCAAGGTCGGTAGAAAAGCGATTATCCGCAGGGATACTTTAGAGCGATTTATGAGCGTCAATCAGGGAAGAAACCTGCTGAATGAAAACGATGTCCGCAAAGTAGAATAACCATTCTCCAAGCCCTCGGCGTTTGAGAGCGAAATACACCCCTCGCACAAATCTTCGATTTGTACTCTGGGTATTTCGCCCTTGCAGGGGGCTATGTATCACAGCTTCGGGCAATGCACCGCCGCTATGATACAGAAGAAAACAGCACGCTGTTTTCTTCGCTGTCCGTCTGCTTGCGCCGCCGAAACAGCGGCAACCGATTTATCGGTTGCAAAAAGAGTATGCCCGTCACGGGAGGAAGGAGTTTATGGCAAGACACTCATTTATACAGATGTCGAAGCTACCCAATGTCAAGGGAAGAATATCCTATATCACAAGCCACGCAAGGCAGGAAAATCTCTATGCCACCTACCGCACCGCCGACAATGAATTTTGGAAAAACCTTGCAAGGGAAAGCCAGCAGGAATTTAAGCGAAGCGGCACAGAGGGCAAATGTATCGAAGCAAGGGAATTGATTATTGCCCTGCCCGAAATTTATACAAGATATGAGCCACAGCAAGTGCTGGAGGACTTTACGGAGGAGTTTCGCAAGCGGTATGGTGTGGAGTGCGTGTCAGCCCTCCACCACAATAAACGCAAAACAAACTATCATATCCATCTTATCTTCAGCGAAAGAAAACTGCTCCCTGAGCCTGACATCAAGATAGCCACACGCAGCGTGTTCTATGATGAAACAGGCAAAAGGGTACGCACCAAGAAAGAAATCACAGGGGAGGACGGGCAGATACGAAAAGGCTGCACCGTCATAAAAAAGGGAGAAATTTATGAAAGCCACCTCTTTACCGTGAAAGATGATAAATTCAAAAGCGAGCCTTTTCTTCGGGAAGTGAAAGAGATTTATACCAACCTTATCAATCGCCATATTGCTGATCCCGAACAGCAGTTAAAGGTATTTGATAAGAACAGCGTTTATCTTCCCACAAAGAAAATCGGAAAGAACAATCCCAAAGCCGCAGAAATTGAAGCTGACAACACCGCAAGGCAAGAATGGAACAGGACAGCGGATATGGCGTTGTTATCGGGTATTTCCGAAGCAAAGATTTTAGAAGTTAAGCAGACCGAGATACACGAAAAAGCAAGTCAGTCCATCAAAATCAAGGGCTGGCTGCCCAATCTGTTCCGTGGGATTGTGGCAAAGGCAAAAGACTTCCTGCAAAACCTTATCCGAGAAAAGGATATGCCGCCCAAACCTACGTTTGATATTGATATGGCAGAATTCCGTCATATGCGAAATCTGATGATAAAAGTACAAGACAAAGCGGTAAAAATAAAAAACTTGCAGGACAAAGTTCTGCCGCAGTTGAAACAGCAGCTTGCCGATACAAAGGGGCTTTTCAAAGGCAAAGAACGAAAAGCGTTGGAGGCAAAAATCAAAGAAACCGAAGCAGAGATTGCCGACAGACTGGATAAAATCCCCGATACGCTCAAAGAGGACGGTTATCCCGATGTTCAGATATTTATGCGTACTTTCCGAGAAATGGAAAGCGTTGTGGAACAGTACAACCGTGACCTTGCCGAGTGGGAATACCAAGTCAGCAGGAAATCGACAGCCACCGCCAAAGAACAGCACAGACCGCCCGAAAAGCAGAGTGTGTTAAAACATCTGCGTGAGATACAGGAACGCAACAAGCAGAAACCACCGCAAAAACAGCGTAAAAAATCCTTAGACAGAGATAGCCGATAGGCATTGAAAAACACCACAAGGCGGTTTTCTTGCCTTGTGGTGTTACATACATCGGATAACACTCTTCAAAATTTATCATCTTGAAGAGTGTTTTTTCCTGTGTTAATCGTAAGATTATTTCTTTCTGTTATGAAAAAACACACAACTAACAGCCACAAATAATCCCAACAGAATCCACGGAAGTGCCGCTTGAAAAAATTCATACATTTATATTTACCTCTACCTTCTTACTTAAATTATTTTCTGTTGCTCTTATACTGACTATATTTCACAAAGAATATAGCGAATATCACAATGTACATGGTTAAAACCCCACCAACAAATGCAGCTATAAAATAATTGTGTGTGTCAAACAAGTTGGTAAGAAACTGCGGCAATAGTATGAGAAAAAATATAATCAACAGTGGCAACATTCTTCCCTTTAATACCCGCTGCATCATCTGAAGTCTTGATTCATCATCGCAAAAAATTTCTTCAGCTACACCATCGTCAGAAACTACTTTTCTAAAATAACTATAACCCAAATAATCCTGTATGTATTCCCAACCGCAGTCATCAAACATTTTCAAATATTCATCTTTATGAGTAAGTCCGTCTTTGTTATAATCCAGTTGATAGACCACATCTTGAGGAAGGCATTTTTCAAAATAATACATTCCCAAGCCAGTTACTTTAACAAATCGCCAACCTGACTTGTGCATTTCTCGCAAATAATCCTGTTCTTTTTCGTATTCAAATATTGTAAACCATTTGAATTGTTTTTTTGCTTCCATTCTACATTTCCTCCTGAGCTATCTTATATAAGCGTTCAATTCGTTTAAGTTCAATCCGTAAAACTTCTAACCCTAAATCTGTTATTTGATAGATTTTTCGTTTATCCTCTTCACGAATAAAATGAATTACATTGTCTTTTTCCATTTTTGATAAACTCCCGTACATCGTACCGGGCGTAAGTCTGATAGCACCATCTGTCATTTTTTCAACCATTTGAACAATACCATATCCGTGATTAGGTTTTCGTAAACACAATAAAATGAAAAAAGCAGTTTCCGTCATAGGAACATACACTTTTTTTATATGTTGATCCATTTCACATACCTCCCATCAATTCCAGTGCGATACATCGTACTTCGATATATATAGTATATCGCAGTACGATATGAAAGTCAATGACTTTCGCAAAATAAATAGATGGCAGAGAGAAAATCTCCCTGCCACCATTCTTTGGTTAGTTGAAAATTATATCATGATTTACGATTTCCATAACTCTGCTACGGATGTTATTCATCCGAGTGACCCACTCCATGGGATTGTCAGCTTTCAGTTGCTCGGTCACATTCTCTAACTTTGCAATCTGCTTTATCAATCTGTGAAACATTTGCTCTGCCTGTTGGTTAATATCTGCAAGATAGCAGTTAAGTGTACCATCAATCAGCATTGTGGTATAAAAGAACTGCTTATGTTCCTTTAGGTACTGTTTATGGCGTTGTCCCCACAAACCAATGGGCTGTGTTTCTTCTTCGGAAAGTATCAGACAAGGAATATAATAATTTCCTTGTAGTTCATACCAAAGACCGTTGCTTTCATCACAAATATACTTGTCCATAAAAAATCCTCCGTTATAATATATTCGCACATATATCACAGTTCTCCGATTGCCACACTTTGTTATATCTTGTTATGAGATTTTTATGCCCTTGATTTTGCCCTTATGATTGTTCAAAACAAGGGTAACATTGTGTGAAACCATATAAAGAGATAAGGTGTACTGATTGCGATAAATCCTTTATTTTCAAGGCTTTTGGAGGATTTTATTAAAACCCTATGAGGTGTGATAAACACCTGTAAAATTATGGGTTTCTAATTTAAATTAGCCTATTCATCAAAGGGATTTATGATTGTAGATCATGGAATTGTAATGAAAATGTCAAACACTTCTTCATTGTTACAACAGACATTATCACAAGAAGATATCACAACAATGATTAAACAAATAGGATATACGATTGAATAGAAATAAACATATCATCATATATGTCGATGGTTTTTTATTGATGATTATATTGATTTTAGGGATTTTTTATTCTTTGAATATACCTCTATTTCAAGAAGAAAAAGCAGTGGAAACACTGCTTTAATTATTCATAGAAATAGTATAAAAAGAGCATATAATTCAACGAGAAATCCTAAAAAACGTCCAATTTGAGTGCTCTTAAGATAGCCAAATTTTTGATAGGTTTCAGGTGTACAAAAGGGAAATAGAATGAGTGTCATACCTAGACATAACATACCACATCCTGTCGTTATGTTTTTTTGAAATGGTAAAAGAGATAAAGCACTTGTTAATAAAAGGAGAATAGATAAGATAATACCAAGATAAAACCATTTCAGTTGTTTTTGGATTTTGTTTAAAGCTTCAGTATGTGCCAATTGACATGTTTGTGAGCAATAGGCTTGAGTTTTTGTCTGGTCTAAAAAATATCGAGCCTCTTTTCCACAATAAGAACATTTGACATGCTGATTGATGATTGGTATGTGTGAATCTTTTGTATCTGTAAGTTCAGATAAACTGATTTGGAATAATTCAGTAAGTTCAATAAGATTTTTCATTGAGGGTTCACTTTGGTTTGTTTCCCATTTTGAAACAGCTTGTCTACTAACACCTAATCTTTCAGCAACATATTCTTGAGATAATTTCATTTGCTGTCTCTTCTTTTTTATATTTTGACCTAATGACATTTGATAAACCACCTTTCATTGTATAATCATTATATCAAATGATATTCAAAAGACCACCAACTCTTTGTCAACTATCAGTTGCTTTATAAAAAAAGCACTTTATTACAAAGTGCTTGACATATCTAGGATAATTTTTTCAAATTCATTTAAAATTGTTTCAAAATAATGGAAAGCATCATCGTATAATTGATCTTCTAAAGGATTGACTAAAGCATCTTTTAAAAGGTCAACAGGATCTTTGCTGCCACCTGATTTTAAGAAGTTGAGATAAGCTTCTTTTTGTTTTTCATCACCATTTAATAAACGTGAGACAATGGCTAAAGCAACAGTCATTCCTAAAGTATATTTATAAACATAATAGTTATAATAGAAGTGAGGAATATAATAACAAGAATAACCTACATATTCATCCATTGTTATTTCTGGTCCATAATATTCAGCGTTTTTAGTATAATACAAATCTGTAATCATTTGTGATGACATTGGTTTTCCTTCTTTAGCCCATGTGTGTAAAATATGCTCAAAGTCAGCATACATAGGTTGTCTGAAAATAAGACCAACACAATTTTCTAGGAGTTCATATAAGAAATAGGCTTTTTCTTTTTCGCTTGAAGCATGATCTAACATGTAGTTAATGAGCAATGTTTCATTGACTGTTGAAGCAACTTCAGCGACAAAAATACGATAATCACAATTTACTGGTGACTGGTGATGACAAGATAAATAACTATGGGCACTGTGACCTAATTCATGAATCATCGTTGAAAGTGAATTATAATCACCAATAAAATTCATAAGAATATATGGATTTGTATCATAGCAGCCACTTGAATAGGCACCAATACGTTTACCAGCATGTGGATAATAATCAATCCATCTTTCTTCTCTGGCTTTTTTGATGATGTTGACATAATCTTCACCAAAGATTTGAACAACATCTAAAATAATATCAAAACATTCATCAATTGTGTATTTCTTTGTCTGGTATTGAACCAAAGGAATATTCAAATCATAATTATACATTGTATCAAGATTTAAAATCTTCTTTTTTAAAGCGTTATAACGATGAAATAATGGTCGATATTGTACATTTGCTTTTTCTAAAATTTTAAAGAATAAAGATGTTGGTACATTATCATCAAAAAGACTGGCTTCCAATGGTCCTTCAAAGTTTTTCACATCAGCATAAAATGCGTCTTTTTTCATAACACCAGATAATGTTGCAGCATAAACATTTTCAAATTTCTTATATTCTTTAAAGAAGTTATGATAAGCTTCTTTTCTAACTTTAGGATCTTTGTTTTTAAGAAATTCTGTTAGGGTTGCACTGTTTAAGACTTTTTCTTTTCCATCTACATGAACAGGGTCATAATCTAATCTTAAAGCATCAAACACTTGGGAAGAAATATCGGAAATAGAAGATGTTTTAGAAACAATAGTTTCTAATTCCTGTGATAAGACATGCTTTTTTTGTCTTAAAACTTCCTGTAAACTATAACGATAATCTTCTAATTTTTCATCTTCAAGATATTGAGCAACTTTGTCACTGTTTTCAATCATCATAACAGTATAGAAATCTAAAGATGAAGTCACTTGATCATAGAATGAGAGAATGGCAGCATACATTGTTTGATATTCCGGGTTGTTAGGTTCAACATCACAATGTAAATGCGCAAAACAATGTAATTTTTGAATATAACGAGATAACATTGTTTCATCCTGATGAAACTTTAAGAATTGATCAACATTTTCTAAAAAAGAATCCTTTTGTTGAAGCAAAGATGATAATAAATCTTTCGCTTTTTCTAAATCTGTATAAAATTCCTGTTTATTTGCATAGATACGAGATAAATCCCATGTATCCTCAATTGCAATACTTTTACGTTCCATATGTTCCTCCTTTTTGCATATACACATGATAATCCTATGACTAACGAAAGTCAAATTGATATATCAAAATAAAAGATTTCTTCAAATGTCTTATCTAATGCAATACATAAAATTAATGCCAGTTTAGCAGTAGGATTAAATTGTCCATTTTCAATAGATGAGATTGTCTGTCTTGATACACCAACCATATTGGCCAATTCCATTTGTGAGAGTCCTTTTTCATTTCTTGCTTTTCTTAAATGATTTTTAAGTACTAATTTTTCATTCATATTAAACGCCAACCATGATAGATATATATTGATAACCATTGATAAGACAAAGAGCAATCAAACCAAGCCCACATATGAAATAGAATTTATTTTTGTCATACCATCCACGCCATACTCAATGACAATCCAGCTATAGGCATAATCAAGATATAAATGGTATAAAAGACTGTTGGAACTTCCTGAAATTCAAAAGAAAAGAACATCAATGTGAGAGCAACAGTTACAAGAAAAGACATACCTTTCAATAACGCTTTTCTTTGGCATTGAACTTGTCTTTCATCTTTTTCATGACGATATAAATCAAGAATTTTATTTTTATCCATATGTTTCACCTACCAAATCAATAACCATAGATAACTTATAGAAAACATCAAGAAAACAAGGAAGAAAAGGCCTATATATAAGTATTTCGATATACGTAAATAATAGAAATAAGCAAGAAAGTATGATGCAAGAAACGTCAATAACAGGGTTGTTGAGGTATAAAAGATTTCCTGTTGGAATGGGGTTATAAAAGAGAATAACATCATTGCAAAACACAAAATGATAAAAACAGTCATTAATATAGGAAGTGTTTTTTGATCAAGAAAAAAGTCATATTCTTTATTCATTGTTTTTTGATTCTTTTTTAAAATATCTTCTTTATGCATTATATCACCTCATGTCAAGTTTTCTTTACACTTTTATTATAGGATGATAAAAAATGTATGTCAAGAAAACTTGACATACAAGATAAATAAAAAACTCTATCTCATTAAGCGATAGAGTTCACTAATTTTGCTAATTTAGATTTTTGTCTGCTAGCATAGTTTTTATGATGAATTCCTTTGCTGACAGAAGCATCTAATTTAGATGCAGCTACATTGTATGCAGCAATTGCAGCTTCTTTATTTCCAGCTTCAACTTCAGCTTTTACGTTTTTAATTGCTGTTTTTAAAGCACTTTTATAAGAATTGTTGATTAAACGTTTTTTGTTGTCATTTTTATAACGTTTGATTTGTTGTTTCATGTTTGCCATTATCTTTCACCTCACTTTGACTTTTGCCATGTTATTCTACCAAAAATAGATGATAAATGCAATGTTTTATTGATAATTGATTATATTTTTTTAATTTTGGTAATGCTTATAATGGTGAGAATATGAATAAATATTATACACGTAGCGATTTAGCCATAGAATCATTGGCTTATGCAACACGAGATAAAGATTATAAACATCATCAAAAACAAGATGGAGATATTTCTATTGAAACATTTGAAATATTACAGACCAGTCCTCTTTATCCTCATGATATAGGCAAATATATTGAAATCAGTTTTCCTGATTATCAGGATTTTGAAAAAATTTCACAACATTTTCAAAAGCAGTTATCTCTCCTTATTAAAGAGAAGGTCAAGAAAATAGATCCGCTTATCTTATGGATAGGATTGGGAAATCCTACTCTCACAAGTGATGCGATTGGACCGAGGACATTGAATCAGATTCGTGCCACGCATCATTATTCTATCGAAGAAAGACATCGTCATCAGTATTATGATACGATGTGTATTGCCCCAGGGGTAATGGCACATACGGGTATGGAAACTGCCGATTTGTTGTTGGCATTGGTACAGGAATTTCAGCCTGATCTGGTTATCGCTATTGATGCATTGTGTGCACAAAGTTATGAAAAGATCTGTCGTGTGATTCAAATGAATAATGTGGGTATATATCCAGGAAGTGGAATTGGCAATCATCGTAAAAATATAAGTGAAGCAACAATGGGTGTTCCTGTTTTGGCTATTGGTGTACCAACAGTCATTCATGTTTCTAGTTTAGTGAGTGATGTTTATAATCTGTTAGAGGGTTATTTTAAAGAATCTTTAGATCCTTCAACAGCCTTAAAGGTAGGAAAACGTAAGCGTTATGAAGGACGATTGAATGAAGTGCAAAGACGATTGATATTAGGAGAAATTGGACAGTTAAGTGAACAAAAGCGTATCCAATTATTAAATGAAGTTTTAAATCCCATTGAAAATCAATTTGTTATGAGTGATAAACAGATTGATTTTGATATTGAAATGTTATCTAAATTATTATCAACAAGTATTAATAGTATAACTTATTAAGAAATTCTTTTATGAATTTCTTTTTTATGTACTAAAAATAACTTTTTTTGCATATAGTTCATTGTATAGTTAGAGGAGGGAAGGTTTCATGAATAAAAATATAAAAATTATTTTCAAAATAGTTGTGGTGATTGTGATTTTATTCAATCTTCCTTTTCAAAGCATTTATAGTGAAAGTGTTGAAAATGTTGTGTCTTCATTAACAACAACCAATGTGAAAAAGCAGCTTAATGGAAAATCAATTTATATTTATAATACGCATCAAGGTGAGAAATATGCAACAAAGTCAGTGAAAGAAGGGAGTCGTTATTTAATGCAATTGTTAGAAAACAGAGGTTATGAAGTCGATTATGAAACAACGGATTTTGAATTGTATAAAACCAAAAATCATATTGATTATGCCAAATCATATAGTGTTTCACAAAAGTATTTAACACAGGCAGTTGAAAAACATGGAAAGTATGATTTAGTGATTGATTTTCATAGGGATTCTATTAAAAAGAACTTATCAACAATTACTGTGGATCATAAAAATTATGCAAAATTAATGTTTGTTGTGGGAAAGGGAAGTTCTCATTACAGTGCAGTCAATAAACGTTGTGAAAAACTGGCTGATATGTTGAATGAAAAGATTCCTAAAATATGTCGAGGTGTTTATCTTAAACAAAGTCATTATAATCAAGGTGTTACTGATAATATGGTGTTAATAGAAGTTGGAGCAAATGAAAACACATATGAAGAAGTTCAAAATTCTTTGAATATTTTAGCAATGGTTTTAGATGAATATTTAAGTGCATGAAACAGTTTTGGATTGATTTATGCTGTGTATTGCTTCTTATATGTGTGATGAGCTTATTCTTTGGTGATCATCAGGTATCTAGAACTTTGTTTGAAAGACAGATTGATCAGTTTGAAGAAGATGTATCTTCGAGAAAAGAAATTCAGTCAGTCATTACTTTACAGGATACATCAGATAATCGTGTGGGGACAATGATGGAAACATTGAGTCAATGGTGTGTCAATATTATTGAATTTATCGCAAAAATATTTTCTGATTTTATTAGTCTGTTTATTTCATGAAAAAATGTCGGTATGTTAAACATATCGACATCTTTTTTATTGAAAGATAGAATTACCTACAAATTCAGCGAGAATTGAAGTTTGGGGTACACTCACTTTGGCTTCTACAAAGTAATCTAGCAGTTTACAAAGATGATTAGCTTCAATGTATTCTTTAGATTCTGGGGATACTTGTAATAATAACTTTTGAGCAATTGGTTTTAAGACAGCGAGCTCATATACCATAGATGTATTAAAAATAGCATCGGCTTCTTCCTGATAAGGATAAATATATTTGTCTTCTCCATTTTTTACATTTTTCCAACGACGGATTGTTTCTGTAGCATCAGCATTTCTAAACTGATAGTCACGGACAATACGACGAATCAGGCGATAATCCGATGTTGGAATACGATTATGATTATCATAATTTAAATGAGTTAAAGCATTGATATATATTCTCATTTTCGCATTTTCAGGTATATAGTAAGAAGTACGTGGATTTAATCCATGAATACCTTCAATGATAAGAATTTGACGATCAGATAATACAGTAGGATGTTTATCATATTCTCTGAAACCTGTTTGAAAATGATAACGAGGTAAATAAACAGGTTTATGATGAATCAGATGAAGCATGGTTTCATTGAAACATTTTAAGTCCACAGCTTCAATATTTTCAAAATCATAACTGCCATCAGGAAGCTTAGGAGTTTGTGTACGATTCAAATAAAAATCATCCATGGAAATTGTGATAGGGCTCATTCCTAATATTTTTAAATGAATACCTAAGCGCTTAGAAAAAGTTGTCTTGCCTGCAGAACTAGGACCTGCAATTAAAATCATTTTGAGATGCTCTTTTTCTTTGGCTATATATGTTGCTAATTCAGCTAATTTCTTTTCAATCATCGCTTCTGACATTAACATCAGTTCATTGATTTGATTTTTGACAATTTTTTCATTCATCTTTGCGACAGTAGGCACATCTATTAACTCACCCCATTCTTCATATTCTTTCATGATTTGGAAAAGTTTATAGTGTTGAAAAGTGACATCATAACGTCCTAAACGTAATCCTGGCGCAAAGAACTGTAGAGAAATCTGTTTGAGATATGAAGCATCAGGGAGCATAAAACCATAAAAATAATCATAAATGCCTTCCATTTCATAAATACTGCATGTGTCTTTTGCACGATATTGTAATAAATGAGCTTTATCTTCAAGATGATTTTGTTTAAAAAAGTCAATAGCCTGATTTTGTGGCATGACATGACGTGTTATTTTGGATTGTTCTTGAATCAAATCTAACATTCTTTGTTTGATTTGATCAACATCCTGTGGTGTCAGACTTTCCTTTTTTTGAATAGAGCAGTATAGTCCATCCTGAAACGTAAATTCAACATGAATCACAGCATCTTTAAATAATTGTTTTGTCGCCACAATAAAAACAAATGTGAGTGTTCTTTCATAGATTTGTTTACCAATGATGCTTTGTTCATCGACCCATTCAATAGTCGCATCATTTTCAATAATATGATTGAGTTCGTATAATTTCCCATTCACTATACCAGCATAAATCTGCTGGTCTGGAAAATACTTTTTCGCAATTGTTTCTAAACTTGCAGGCTGATTGATTTCAATTGTGTGTTGATGAATAGTCAGTAACATATTAACACTTCCTCTATCAAATATCTTACCATGTTTTCACAATGATTGATATGTATAATATCATAAAAATATATGGATCTGATGAGAGGAATACAAGAAAAGCATTAATGATAAAACATGCTTTATAAGCATGATAAATATTTATTATAGGTATTAGACATTATAAATAAGGACATTATATAATAAGTATGAAAAGAGGAGGAAATACAATGGAAATAGGACAACAAATCAAGAAATATCGTGATCAACTACATTTATCACAGGAACAGTTAGCTGATAAAATTTACGTCACACGACAGACGATATCTAATTGGGAATTCAAAGAGGCACAAATATGCCGGACATAAGTATTTTGATTAATTTGGCTGAGTTCTATAATGTGGGTATCCCTGAAATTATTGATGGAGAAAGGAAGGGTGAGAAAATGAATGAAGAAGTCAAAGAAACAGTATTAAAGTTATCGGATTATGCGGAAACAATAAATCAAAAAATAAAGATAAAATTATTTTGGTTAACGATTGCTGCTTTGTTAGGAATGATAGCGTTTTTAGTAATTGAAACATTAGGTTTGAATACACCAGACAGTTTATACGAATATATAGCAAGTGCAGGGCTGGGTTTGGACTTTGGTATGCTAATTGTGATTGCAATGTACTTGTCGGGTGTTCTTGGAAAGATAAAAGCAAGACGAATGAAGCTTAAGAATATTCACTAGATATAAAAGTTTGATAATTAAGATGCGGATTCATTTTTTTATCTTGAATATAAATGTTTATTTGTATATTTTTTAGCTCATTTATGATGAAATTATTGGTAATCATATGTTTATGATTAAAAAAAGAACAAGAAATGAATTGTCATAAAGCAATGATTTCGTGTTCTAGTATTGTTATGAGAAAATTATTTTATTTTCAAATTATTTATAAAAATTGGGAATGTAAACTTGCTAAAATACCTTCTGTGATAGTAATAGTGATGATTTGTAATATTTCTTCTTTTGATGTTTGTGGGCTTTCTAGATGCCACCATTTTATAGCAACTAAGATGTTTGAAGCAATAATTTTTGAAAAATAATTAGCAATTTTGATTTGAGAATCACTAATGTGATAATGATAAATAAGTTCGTTTAATAAATAATGACTATAGATTGTCAGCATTTCATCAAAAATATTTATGGGTAAATCATTATTGTATAACACTATAAAAATATCTTTATGTTTATTAAAATAATCTAATAATGAACTAAAATATGGTTTAAAATCATTCTCTTTTTTTAAATGAAGAGTAATAAATTGGCAATGAATATTTTTTTTAAATTGCTTGATGAGTTCTTCAACTATTTTATAAATTAAATCGTATTTGTCTTCATAATTTCTATAAAAAGTAGAACGATTGATTTGACATTCATTAATTAATAGTTTAATGGTAATGTCTTGGAATTTATAGCGTTCTAATAAATTGATAAAATGTGATTCAATATTTTCTTTTGTTTTGATGTTTCTTAAATCTTTACTCATTTTTTCCTCTCTAATGCAACATTCATTATGAAAAAGTTGCATATGCAACTTTTTTAAGTGATTTATCGCTTGTTAATTATTTATCATAATTATATCATTATTTATAGAAATAATAAAGATATAAGGAGATAAAGTATGAAAAACAAATATTACCCTCATCTATTTAAAAAAGGAAAAATTGGAAACGTTGTTATCAAAAATAGAATTGTACGTAATTCTATGGGAACGTACTTAGGTAATCCAGATGGTACAGTCACTGATAGACAAATTAAAGCTTATGCACAAGCTGCTGATGGTGGTGCTGGACTTATTTTTATGGATAATGCTGTACCTGTTCCTATGACATCTTGTGGTTTAAGAGCGGACAAAGATGAATTTATTGCTGGATTAACTTTGTTGGCAGAAACAGTCAAAGAACATGGAGCAACTCCTGGTCTACAATTGGCACATCCTGGTAGAGATGCAGCATTTGTAGGAAGTGCTGATGTTATTGGAGCATCACCAATTACTTTTGAACCATGGTATGAAATGGGATTTAAAATGCCTAGAGCTTTAACTATTGAAGAAATTCATGATTTAGTAGAGAAATTTGGAGATGCTGCTTTAAGAGCAAAAAAAGCTGGGTTTGAAGTCCTTGAAATTCATGGGGCTGCTGGATGTATTCCTACAAATTTCTTATCACCTCATGATAACAAACGTACTGATATGTATGGTGGATCACTGCATAATCGTATGAGATTATTGATAGAGATTGTCAGAAATATGAAACAGAAATGTGGAGCTGATTTTCCTATTGGTGTTAAATTAAGTACTGAAGATTGGGAACCAGAAGGAATTCGTATAGAGGAAACAATTGAAGTTGCGAAAGCATTAGAAAAAGAAGGTGTATCTCATTTAAATATGATGGGTGGGACACATGCAACTGCATCTCGACAATTCTTATTGCCAAATGCTTTTAATGCTGAACATACAAGAATGATTAAAGATGCTGTTCATATTCCTGTATTTATTGGACACAATATTTTCTCTCCTGAAGAGGCAGAAAAAATGCTGGCTGAAGGAAATGGTGATTTTGTGGCTTTAGGACGTTCTCAATTGGCTGACCCAGCATGGGCTAAAAAAGCGAAAGAGGGGAAAGCAAGAGATATTAAACCATGTATCAATTGTATGATCGGTTGTATTGATAAAGGAATGTTAGGTCATACACCAATCCATTGTACAGTGAATCCAACTTTATACAGATTTGAATGCAAACCTATTGTTGAAGCTGAAGTTAAGAAAAATGTAGCAATTGTAGGTGCTGGTCCAGCAGGATGTGAAGCAGCATTGACGGCATCTTTACGAGGACATAAAGTCACTATTTTTGAAAAGAGAAGTTTTGGTGGTGCTATGATAGAAGCAAGTAAACCAGACAATAAGGCAAATATCAAACGTTTGATTAATTATTATGAAGACCATATTACTCATGATCCTAATATTACTTTAGTTAAAAAAGAAGCAAATTATGATATGCTTGTTCAAGGTGGCTATGATGCTGTTATTATTGCCATAGGAGGTAAAACAAGAATTTTAGATGTTCCAGGTAGTGATAAGTCATCAGTTGTTTATGCAAATGACTATTTAAATGGTTCTCGAGTTGTTGATGGAAAAAATGTCGTTATTATTGGTGGAGGTATTACAGGAGCTGAAACAGCACTAGAATTAGATAATGATGGAAAAAATGTAACCATTGTAGAAATGGCAGATACTTTCTTAGCTAATTCTGGTTCATCTTGTCAAGCTTATAATATTGCCATTGCTCAATCAAATATAAAAATTATGACTGGTAAACGTTTGGTTGCTGTAGAAGATAATGGGGTAGTTTTAATTGACAGATGGGGTAACGAAAATACTGTTGATGCTGATAATGTTGTTATTGCAGCAGGATTTACTCCTCAGTATGATCTTGCAAATCAATTAGAAGAAAATACAGAAATGGAAGTTTATAATATAGGGGATAGCAAGAAAGTTCGTCAAATTTACGATGCTATTCATGAAGGATTTATAGCAGCCAGACAAATCTAATATTTGCTCTGTTATATTATCATATTTTGTTGAATCTATTCTTTTTATCCTTCCCAAAATGAATAGATGATAAAAATGAATGTCATAAAAATGATGTTCATTTTTTATATGTGTGCCGGGCATGGCATGAATTCAGTTGGAGATAAACCAACCACGGGTATTTACCGCCAAGTGTAGTGAACCACAAGCCGTTGACAGTGATGTCATGGGTGAAGGAAGTGGTGTAGCGATTCTTTCGAACGTACGAACAGAAACCTGATATAAGGCTAAATGGTGGATAAGGTTGCATAACAAATCGAAGTCCAAAAGGTAAACGTAAAACCAAGACAGTAAATCAGGACGTTGTGAAAGAAAGAGGGTTCATGAATTACCCCGGGAGGTCTTATGGACGAGGAAGTCTAGTAAACTTTAAAATCAGTGATAGTACCCTCGGTCGAAAAAGGTTTGCCATAAGAAGTCAGATGAAGTCATAGTAGGTAGAGATACTGAAGGACTGAAACGTTTATAGAGTGCAAATCACTATAAGCAATGTCTGGACAGTCCGAATATGAGGATAGCCTAGAACTATGGAGCGCAACCATAGATGGTAAAGGTAATTGGGATGGTTCCGGATAGATTTACAAATAGAGGAGGAGCAGCAAATGAAATTAATGGAAAAGATTTTAAGTCAGGAGAACTTGAAGATAGCTATCAAAAAGGTCAAGAAGAACAAAGTGTTGAATGCCAAATTAAATAAAAAGAAAAATAAAGAAAATAGTCAAAATAAAAGAAAAAGTCTTATCAAAGTGAATGAATAAGAAATAATCACTTTAAATGATAAGACTATTTTAGTATGATAATAGTTGGAAAGAATGAAAAAGTAATCAAGGAATATATTCAAAATCAATTGCAGGAAGATAAGCTATATGATCAAATGAGTATGAGAGAATTCATAGACCCGTTCACGGGTGAGCCAGTAAAAGGAGGCAAAAAATAAAAGCCCTTAAAGGGCTAGCCAGAAAAGGCGTTGCGGCTGTCAGGCTTCAGAGTGTGAAACACAGCGCAACAGAATGCCCTTCTAGGGCGCGTACATACCACGTCTTTTAGGCGTGGTTATGATACGTTTAGCTTTTTTTGAATAAATAAATTATAAGCAAAAGGATTGATAGAAAAAGTGTTATGGTAGATATTTCACAGTACAGTTTATATTGGTTTATTTTCTTTTGAATGTTTGTTTGGTATATCTTAAAATCATATTCAAATAGTTTTCTTCCCACTTGAATGTCATTTTTATTATAATTTTGTGGTTCATATAACCCTTTTTCCTCATAAATGTTTTCTTTTGTTAATGGGAAAATTAAAGTAGAGTAAATTGTAAATGTATAAGAAGTATTATTTTGGTTTTTATTTGATTCAATATAACTGGTAAAATTGTAATTTCTTTTTGCTATGTTTTTATCTAAAGCATTTTCAAAATCTTGTTGCAGTTTTTCAAATTCATCTTGATTTTCTTGGGAATATTTTCCGCTAATTGAAAATTGTGCATAAGTGTTTGCATCATGCAATGAATAATGTAATGCAGATGTTTTTAAATAAATCGTGTCTTCATAATAAATATGAGGATATTGAAATATATCACAATCACGAAATAAAATAAGCAAATCTTTTTCATTATATTGACTTCTTTGAAACTTAGCTTCATCTAATCCCCTGGCATATCCTTTTATTTGAGTGGAATGAAAAAAAGAATCATCATCTTTATTCTCAACGTATAAATCTAATCTCCAAGAGCAAAACCAAAGAAACAGGAGACTTAATATTGACGATAGACCTAATAGAGAAATGATGATTTTTTTTAACATAAATACTCCTTTAATAATCTATAAGATTTTTTGATGTATTTTAGTTGTTTTAATATAAAAAAGCATGATGAATTTTGATAGTATTTTCCCGTTTCATAACACATTAATTCTTCATTGAGCATTGCGTGATTAAATGACATATATCCATCTTTCCTTTCTAAATATATTGCTTTCAAATATATCACTCCAGCGGTATACCACTATTACTAGTATTTTATCATGTTTATACATTTAAGACAAAATTTAAGAATAATAATTAAATTAGATTCTGTATTTACTGAGCAAAAGTTTTTTTATATAATTATGATGTTGAAAAGATAGGGATAGAAATGGATAACAAATCAAAAATTAAATATCTAAAATTTGGAGTGGTTATAGGCTATGTTTGTGTAACAATATTTGTTATATATTTTTTATATAGTTTTATTGCTGGACGTGTCACTGCTCCTTTAGGCAGCGATGAGTGGTATGTTCAATTTGAAAAATCAAGCCAATTAAAGTCAAATCTTCCTATTGCTTTTATATTCATGGTTATTGGTTCAGCTTTAATATATTTTTGTCAAAGACCATATCAAAGATTAAAAAGTGGTATTCAAGGAGAGGCAAGAACACAGAATGTATTAGAAAACCTACCTTCAAACTATACTATTCTATCTAATATTCCTATTGAATATGAAGGTCAGAGAAGTGAGATAGACAATCTTATTTTAAGCAACAAAGGGATTGTTATTGTTGAAACGAAGAATTATAAAGGCAATATTCAAGGTAATGAAGATGATAGGGAATGGAAAATCACTAAAACATCAGGAAAAGGAAACCATTATCAAGATTCTATAAAAAACCCTATCAAACAGGTAAAAAGACAAACATATATACTGTCACAGATTTTAAAACAAAATCAGATTCATTGTTGGATTGATGGATATGTATTCATACATCAAGCACATGTTTTGTAAATTCTGATGTTGTTTTTACTCATTCTGGTAATTTGATTCAGACAATTCTATCTTCAGGAAAAGAAAATACTTTAAGTGAAGAGGATATGGAAAGAATTAAGAAAGTATTAGGCCAATAAAAAATACCAACCGAAGAAGGGTTGGTGTTTTAATTATAATATGAATCCAAAAAAATCTGTAAATGAAGTAAATATTTTAAAAATTTCTCGTTTTCCATACTATTCAATCAGAAGTTTTATTAAAAGTTCGATTTGTCTCATTTTTTAGGGATTTTTTTATGACGGTGAAAGTTATAACAATAACAACTATTTCATTATTTCTTTTCCCAAATCATAGTTTCTTTATCTTCTGATTCATAACCACAAGTTTCCCAGAATTCATATGCATCTTTGTCTGAAGGATTTAAGTTAATTGAATTAAAATATTTGTTAATCAAATTGATTCCGTTTTGCTGAATATCTGAGATGATGGATTGTCCAATTCTTTGTCTTTGCTTAGACTTAACAACTTCAAATTCATAAATTGTAAGTGATTCTCCTTCTAATGCTAAAGAAATGAAAGCTATTGGAATATTGGGTTCAGATTCCCTATAATAATAAAGTGTATACGTATCGATTCCATACAAACATCCATATGGAAATTGACTAATCTCGCCACGTTTTTTATATTCTTTTAGAAGTTTATCGTTACATTGTTTATATTTGATATCCGTCTTCATACTTACTCCTCCTCTTTGTTATATAAATACAGTATTTTGAGATGGCTCCCATAGGTTATTTGGGTTATTATTCCCGAATAGGTAAAGCCTTTATATTGTTTTCTGATTTTATTATTACTATCATTCTTGAACATTGTCAACAATCTATCCCAATATCCTATACCAGCTATTATAGTAAAAATAAGAAAAAACAAACATCATCAATCTATGTCGAAATATCCAAAACAAATTTATGTATTTCACAAATTTTGCATTGAGAAAAGTTTGCGTTTATGGTATAATACATGTGTAATAAAAAATTATACATATCATATGAAATAGTCTTTTTTTACACTGCTATATGATTATTCTCATGTAAAAACACCGGAAGTCGAAGACATCTGCACCACCTCAATTGCATAAAGTGCAGTTAATTGCAAATAATCATTATAAGTAGTTAAAGAATATAATATCGATTTTGTATGATAAAAGTGTAGAAAACATAATACTGAAATAAAATGATATAGATATAAAATATATATTTGGGGTAAGGATATGTGAAAAGAGAAGATATCAGCAATCTTCATGGTAAGGAATATGATAAAGCTGTAAAAAGATTAAAAAGAAAGACGACTGTTAAGAAGATATTATCTGATATTGTAGGAGTTGTCTTATTTTTTGGAATTATTTTTGGTGGATATAAATTATGGTCTGATTATAAATCAGGAAATGCTTATAATGATGATTCATACAAAATAGAAACAAAAAGAGATAGTAGTTATAATGGTATATATAGTTTAACAAAACTAGATGAAAATGGTAATAACACTTGGGATGGACTTATGCTTTATGTTGAAAACGATAAAGTTGTAAGTTGTGCTAATTATGACTTTTATACTTTTGATGATTTAAGTGAAATGAACGGTGGAAAGAAAGTTGATGAGTCATATTTTGAAATGGGCGATCAAGATATATCTGAATTTGGTGATAAAGTTAATTCGATTAAAATTCCTAAATCTAAAAATTTTAGTTACATAAAGAATGGTTTTTCAGTATCTGGTGGAATTACTTATTTGGGTAATGGCGGAATTCCTGTTGTAAAAGGAGCTTTTCTATGTACAGATAAAATCGATTTTGATAAAGTTACAGATACAAGTACAGATTACGATTATATGAAATCATGTGATATTGTTTCTGGATATGATGAAGATAGTCAGGAAGTATGGTTAAGCAAATTATTGTCTAATGAGAAATCAATTTATCATGATGGTTATAAGTTAATTCATTATAGCGGATATGATGATTTAAATAAGAATTGTAAATTAGACAACGGAAGTTGTATTGAAGGATTAAATAAAGATTTAGGTACTAATTTATCTGAGTGGTAGGAGGTATAGAATGAAAAAAATATTTTATATAGTAGGATTAATAATGTGCATTGCTTTAGTAGGTTGTTCTAATAATTCGTCAGAAAATATAGATAATGAAACACAAAATAATACTGAAAGTGTAACATATGTTATGACAGAAGAGTCTGAAGATATTGATAGTGAAACAAATGAGTGGTTTGATATAACAAATAAATATCAATTAAGTATTATTTTTATTAATGATAGTGTACATGAAGTACAGATGAAATCAGAATATGATTATTCTAAAGCCTCAACGACTTATGTAAATGAATTGTATGAGGATAATAAAGCTACACTAGTAGATGAATATAATAAAAATTCAGGAGTTGAAATGAGTATTTCTAAAAATGATAAAAATATTATATTAGAATCAGCATACGAATTACAAGAAATTGATAATGCTACAATAAAAGATTATATTCATATTAATTGTGGATTAGACCCAGAAAAATATAATGATGACGGAACATATCCATTAAGCGATTTAGAAAAAGCTTTAGAGGAAAAAGGGTTTACTAAAGAATCTTAATACTTTGCAATAAAAGCCTAGATGAGAGTTGATAATTTTCAACTCTTTTTATTTTTGGAATTTTTTGTAATGAGTAAAATATCTTTATTTGAGGTATGGATACGATTAGAGAGTCTACACTTACAAATGCTTTATAAGCATGGCTCAATATGATTGATAAGTATTAGACATATGGTTGTTTGTTAGATAAGATGTAGTTAGAAAGGAAGTGGAAGGATATGAAAAAAATTAAATGCCTTTTATTCGTATTTTGTGTATGTCTATTAAGTGCATGTCAAAGCAATGACAATGTATCAAAGGTTAATGAACAACAGAGTGTTTCTGTACCTAACGAAACGATAAGTTCAGATGGAAAAATATTGATTGCTTATTTTACATGGGCAGATAATACACATGTGGATAATCCATCAAGTGTAGATGTTGATGCTTCGACATCAGCCAGTGTTTTAGCACCAGGTAATACAGAAAAAGTCGCACATTTTATTCAGGAACAAGTTGGTGGAGATATGTTTTCTATTATTGTAGATGAACCTTATTCCAGTGACTATGATGAATGTTTAGATCGTGCTTCAGACGAACTTGCACAACAGGCAAGACCTACAATTGTAGATACAGTAGAAAATATGGATGAATATGATGTTATATTTTTAGGTTATCCGAATTGGTGGTCTTCATGTCCAATGGCCATTTTCTCATTTATCGAAAGTTATGATTTATCCAACAAAACAATAATTCCATTTTGTGCACATGGGACAGGTGGACTGGGAAGAAGTATTGAAGACTTACAGGATGCTTTACCTCATAGTACACTGCTAGATGCATTTGGTGTTTATCGTCCTGATACAGATAGCTGTCAAGTTGATGTCAATCAATGGTTATCAGATATAGGAATGGTTGATTAGATGAAAAAGAATAAAATCATTTTAGATATCATCATGACAATATTATTAATTGTTGTGATGGGATATCATCTATGGTCAAATTTTGTACATGAATGGCTTGGAGTCATCTTATGTCTGTTATTTATATGGCATCATATTTGGAATAGAAAATGGTATACAACATTGTTTAAAGGAAGATATACACCAGTAAGAATCTTTCAAATCATCATCAATACATGTTTATTCATTGCTATGATATGTACAGCTGTAAGTGGCTTTATGATTTCAAGAGATGTCCTAAGCTTTATAGATCTAGGAGGAACATCTTTAGGAAGAACAGTGCATCTGGTTTCTTCATCATGGCTATATATTGTGATGTCTATTCACATTGGATTTCATTTCAATGCGATGATAGCAAAATTGAAAAGAAGTTCGTTATATATAAGACATCATCAAATATTCCATATAGTTATGATAGCCGTTCTCGTTTGTGGTTTGTTTGTCTTTTATCAAAGAAGAATGTGGCAAGATATGTTCTTTATGACTGAATTTAAGTTCTTTGATTTTTCAGAATTGAAACTTCGTTTTTACTTGGATTATTTATTGATTATGGTGACATTTTCATTGATAGGAAACCAATTATTAAAACGAATAGCAGTTAAGTAAAATATGTAGAAATACTTATTGATAAGGTGGTGAAACAATGAATATCAATGAAATCAGTTTAGCATATAATGTTCCTGTTGACTGTATTCAGGATTTTGAAAATCAAGGTTTTTTTGATGAAGTCAAGCAAATAAATGGAAAAAGATATATGAAGAAAAAGACATACAAAAGCTTAGTTTTCTTATGACTTTAAAAAATGTAGGAATGAGTATACAGGATATGAAAAAGTATATTCAATATATAAGTGAAGGTGATAGTACCCTATCACAAAGAATAGATATGCTGACAAGATATCGACAGGCTTTATTGGAAAAAGCGCATACTTGTTATAAATCTATTGATATATTGGATTATTTTATTTATCTAATGAAAACTAAGCCATAAATATATCATATTGAAATTTATGTTGGATTTAAAGTTCTTATTAACAAATGAATGATATCATTCTGTTTTTAATTAAGATGATTCAAAGTTGAAATAAGGGAGAGTTAGTATGAAAAATATTATCAAAATAGTATTATCCTTAGTGATGTGTTTTTTTCTATGGGGTTGTCAAAATCAGACAGAACCAAATCGTACAAGTACGACACAAACTCAGGATCATCAGGAAACTGTTGAACAAGATGTGACATCAAAAGAGTCTAAAAAAATCAGTGTCACTTCGAATGGACAAATCACTATTTTTGAATTAAACGATAGCCAAGCAGCAAACTCATTATATGAACAATTACCACTGACTATTGAAGTAGAAAATTATAGTGATAATGAAAAAATATTTTATCCACCTGTTGATTTAACAATGACAGATGCAGTGAGTGCTAATGCTGTGACAGGAACATTAGCCTATTATGAACCATGGACAGATGTAGTCATGTTTTATGAAGATTTTGGCAGTGCCAGTGGTCTTTATGAACTAGGACAAGCTATTTCAGGAAGTGAATATATTGAAGATATGTCAGGGACAATAGAAATTGAAGTATATCTTGAATAAATATATCATGAAATGATTTTGGATGAAAATAATAGAATGATATGGAATGAAAAGTAAAAAGGAGCAGATAATTATGATGATTCAGATTGGTGAAAAAACTTTAAAGGCATCATTGGTTGATAATTCTTCTACAAAAGCATTAAAAGAAAAGCTTCAAAATGGTCCCATCACAATTGAAATGGAAGATTATGCAAGCATGGAAAAAGTAGGTGATTTGGGATTCCATTTACCAACCAATGATCAAAGCATAACAACTGAAGCTTGTGATTTGATTTTGTATTTAGGACATATGTTTGTCATTTATTATCGTCCTAATACATGGAATTTTACTCAATTAGGCAAAATACAGGGAATTTCTAAAAGTGAATTGATGGAAATTCTTGGTCAAGGAAATGTCACTGTGACATTATCACTTGATGAAGAGAATTGATAGAAGGGATTAAATGATTTTTTAATCCTTTTCGTCTATATTTATATTTCATGAAAGATGTCATAGATTGATAGTAAAGAATAGAATAACAGTGCAACAGGATTTTAGAAAGAATTTAAGTAGACATTTTATAAAAAATGTCAATATATAGACTTTATAAAATCTTTGTAAATTGTTTTTTTATGTAAGAAAGAATAATATAATAGATGTCGAGATAGCCATGATATATATGAATATATCTATTTAACTGTTGTCTTATATAAATGAAGAATGAAAATATTTTGATGACTGGACGGTAGTTATGAATGGATGATTATACATGGAAAGATAAAAACATTGATTTGAAGGAGGTCAAATATATGAAATATACAATGTTGGGAAATAGTGATTTAAAAGTATCAAAAGTATGTTTGGGATGTATGGGATTTGGTGATGCAACAAAGGGAATGCATTCTTGGACTTTGCCAGAAGATAAATCTAGAGAAATTATAAAGTATGCGCTAGATAATGGTATTAACTTTTTTGATACAGCGATGGCTTATCAGGGAGGAACAAGTGAAGAATTTTTAGGTAGAGCAATTAAAGATTTTGTAAGAAGAGAAGATGTTGTGATTGCGACTAAATTTTCAGCAAGAACACCTGAAGAAATTGCAAATGGTATTTCTGGAAAGCAACATGTCAGAAATTGTTTAGAAGCCAGTTTAAAACGTTTGAACATGGATTATGTTGATTTATATATTTGTCATTCTTGGGACGATCATACACCTATTGAAGATATATTAGAAGGATTACATGAATTGATTCAAGAAGGAAAAGTAAGATATATCGGTATTTCAAACTGTTTTGCTTATCAGCTTGCGAAAGCTAATGCCATTGCTCGTGCGAAAGGTTATGAAGAATTTATTTCCATTCAAGGACATTATAATTTGATCTTTAGAGAAGAAGAACGTGAAATGGCTAAACTTTGTAAAGAAGATAACATTGCTATGACACCATATAGTGCTTTGGCATCAGGAAGATTAGCTAAACATCCAGGAGAACAATCAAAAAGAATGCAGGAAGATAGCTATGCCAAAGGCAAATATGATGCTACAGAAAAACAAGATAGAATCATTATTGATAGAGTTATGGAATTAGCCGAAAAACATAATGTGTCAATGACTGAAATTTCATTATCATGGTTAATGTCAAAAGTGGCTTCACCTATTGTTGGCGCAACAAAACTTCATCATATTGATGGAGCTGTGAAAGCAACTGAATTAGAACTAACAGATGAAGAAAAAGCATATTTGGAAGAACCATATCAACCTCATCGTTTAGTAGGAATGATGGCCCAAAGATAATAGATTTAAGGTGACTATAAACAAGAAGTATAAGCTTCTTGTTTATTGTTTTTATAGAAGGAGGGATATCGAAATGGAACTGAGAGTATTAAAATATTTTTTAATGGTTGCCAGGGAAGAAAATATAACAAAGGCAGCAGAGTTGCTTCATATTACACAGCCCACTTTATCAAGACAATTAATTCAATTAGAAGATGAATTAGGGGTTCAATTATTTGAAAGAAAACAGCATAGCATTGAACTCACAAGTGAAGGCATGCTTTTTAGACAAAGAGCACAAGAGATGATACAAATTGAAGAAAAAATAAAAGAAGATTTTAATCATGATGCCCAGCATATCACAGGTTTAATAACGATTGGCTGTGGAGAAGCTTTAGGAGTGAAATATTTATCTCAAATAGTAAGTCGTTTTTCAAAAGATAATCCTTTGGTTAAATTTGAAATTATTACAGCTAATTCTGATACGATTAAAAATAATCTTGATAAAGGCATTGTGGATTTAGGTTTATTAGTAGAACCGGTAGATATAACGAAATATAATTTTAAAAAAATGGCACAAAAAGAACAATGGGGAATTTTAACAAAAAGTGATTCTTCCCTCGCAAAGAAATCATTGATTAAACCTCAGTTTCTTCAAACTGTACTTTTTGTTAAAGTTAACATTGCAATAACTATAAAATCAACTTTACAAAGGAGCTTTAAGAAATATTTACAATTATTCATAAATAGTGATTTATTTAGTTACTGTTAAATTAATAGTTTGATTCAATGTACAAATATACGATCTATAATCTTATAAAAATGCATAACATATAAATAGTTAAATAAGAACATACTAGCAAAAATTGAAATAAATGCACAAAACCAACCGCTACCAATAAAAGTAGTCCATACATAATACATAGCAAAGTATAATGCTATTATGATAGGAATAAAAATGATATTATAAGTTATCAACTCTATAGAAATATCTTTCTTAATATTTTCATTTATATTTTTTAAATATGTTATAAATGTAATAAGTACTATTATTGCGCATGCAATAGATATTGGAGTAAAAAAGCTGAATGTAGCAAAACTTAGTAATATTTCATATATATTTTCTGTTTGTTCACCAAAAAAACCAAAGTTATATAAGAAAATAACTAATACAATATTTATAATGTTAAAAATGATATTAGACATATAATAATTATATTGGTTCATTACATGATATATTTTTTTCATAAAAATCCTTCCTTTTGTTTTTAATTTTATGCAAATTTATAAACTATAAATAGAATGAAGAAGTTTTTGACCTTCACTTGTATATCTTAATTGACAGATTTTTAAATTATATGATCAAGTGATTTTATAAGCGTGATTAAGGAATAGAGTACATATATTTTTTTCAAAATCTAAATTGTAAAAACTTATATTCTAGTTCGACATAATAAATTATGATAAAATGATAATTTAAAGCATATAATAATGGTGTTTAATAATCAGCAAACAGTGAAGAACATTTAACTAGATTTTATAAAAGATATACTATTTTCGTTCATATAGCATTATCCTAAACGATTTTTTTAGTTATGTTTAAAAAATCTTTTTATTCGTTGTTATTATGTTCCATATTTACTTTCACTTAAAAATATTTTTATCAAAAAATAGTAAAATATATTTTAATGCAGTTTCATTATTTAAATTTATTGTAACTGATTAAATAATGTTAAAAAATCAATGAAAAACAATTACCATGGAAAGTGTTTTTTTATAATTTTATAGCTAAACTTTTATTTCTATAAAAATTTTATCATAAACAAATACTTCTTTATATACTATTTGTGTAAGTGGTAATTTATTTGCGTAAGTGGTATGAATATTTATATCCATATTTGATTTATTATAATATATTGATTGTTTTTATTATGTTATACAACCAAACAAAAAAGGGGAGGGAAAATTCATAAAGTAATAACATATACTTTAGCATCATTTCAAAGTGATAGTTCTCTACAATAGAATAAAATGTATTTACTTTTTATATTGGAAAAGATAAATAGTTTAATTTCCTGAATAAATATGTTAGTTAATAGGCAATATTTATTGGAATATAATAGAATAGAATTCAAATGACCTATTAAACGATAAAATTGATAGATTTTTATAGTTAAATCAGTAACTAAATTGAAAAAATCTTTAGCTTTTAAATTTCCATGATTTAAATATAAAAAGGTTTAAATCATGATATTGAAATGATATAGAGAATAATCACGAAATAAACCTTTTTAATTTTTTGATGAAAAAGTTTATCATATATATGAAAAATTATTTTAGTTAATAAATTTTAATAAAATTTGAATATTGATTATTCGCATGTAAAAGCACTGGTAGTCGCAGACATCTGCACCACCTCAATCGCATAAAGTGCACCACTTATATTTATACACAATTATAGTCAATCATGTCCAAACATGATTGA
>NZ_NFLY01000021.1:0-41916 GCF_002161155.1 Massilimicrobiota sp. An105 | reverse complement strand
CTTGACAGATGTAGTTTCAAGACTACACTTTTTGAGCTTGAGTAAATATTAAAAACCAGGAAAAATATATTTCCATACAATTCCTGGTTAAATATTGTCATCTTAACTTAATGACATTGGAGCGAAAACAGTCATGTTGTCAGCTTATAATAGACATAAGTATCGTGATTATTATGATGAATTTATTTTGATGAGTGGTCTAAAGAATTTGGCAGTTTCAGATAAGATATCGCCACAAATACCAGCATTGATTATGGTAGATATACTCTATGCACATTATCTTCACTATAATCAATACAACAAAAGAAAAAAATTACAGATGACTTTAACAGATATAGGATATGAATTAGAAGAATAGGATCTTTATATATGTGCTCGTTTTATTATATTAAAAATGAGCATATCAAAAATGATAGAAGCTGTTTTTGTAACAGCTTCTTTTATCTTGAAAATGAATTTATCGAGTTGATCTATATTGTGAGGGAGTCATACCTGTGTTTTGATGAAATATTTTTCTAAAGTAACTTGATGTTTGAAAATCACATTTTTCCATTTATTTCATCAGTGGAAAAATCTGAATATTGTAACATTTTTTGTCTGACTTCAACGATATTGAATCAAATATTGGATCGATGATTGATGAAGATAAATATATGAAAGCAAAGGTATTAGCAGAAGATACAGATAAACATAAACCAAATCCTGCACCATTATTGGAATGTTTAAAGAAATTAAAATTATAGCCAGATGAAGTCATTTATATAATTAGCTTCAAAGAATGCTCACATTGATTTTGAATATGCGAAGTGGAGGAGGGAGTACATCAGATATAGGAATTGATTATTATACTTATATTTTTGATAAACCAATAGATTTATTACAATTATTATGAAATGATACATAACAATCTATTACTAAAAAAAGAATCACTTATAAAATATTGTGATTCTTTTTTGCGTGGAAAGATAATCATAAAAAGATTGCTTTCTATGGATATATGTTATTTAATAAAAGCAAGAGGTGAAAATGAAAATGAAATTCAAGTCTTATATTCACTCATTGTTGATTACAGTTATATTATTAGTTATAGCATCCTGTGTAGGCTTGTTCTTTCAATATTTAGACTGGTCTGAAATAACGATTGTTTTAATTTATATTATTTCTATACTGATCATCTCCTTATTAACAAAAGGATATATCTATGGAATAATTAGTTCTATTATTGCAACATTTTTATTTAATTATTTCTTTACAGTACCTTATTATACATTATTATTTTATGATTCCAGATATTTTATAACTTTTATATCTATGACATTGACCTCTATTATTGTCAGTACATTAACCTCACGTATCCAACTTTCCCAGAATCAGGCATATAAAAATGCTCAAAATATGAAAATGCTTTATGAATTGACAAATCATCTTTCAAAGATTACAGACAAACAGAGACTTTATGATGAAGTCTATCATATATTAAATCAATATTTTCATTATCCAATAGATTTCATCTTTTTAGATTATCATAATGAACATAAACATCAAGATATTATTGACTGTTTTCGTAATGAAAATCAAAAATATATTATCAAAGATATGTATATTTTCTTTCCTTTATATGGTGTTTCACGATTATTGGGAATTCTCTTTTTTAAAGATGATAATTTTCAACATATGGATGAAACCCAAAAACATATCTTTTATCTTATGATAGATAATATTTCATTAGCCTTAGATCGTATTTATTCAATAGAGGAACAGTTAAAATTAAATGAAGCAAGTATTAAAGAACATTATCGCAGCAATCTTTTACGCTCCATTTCTCATGATTTAAGAACACCGTTATCTGGTATTATGGGAACGTCAGAAATGATTATGGGAATCAACCAACCAACAAGTTCCTCATATCATTTAGCACAGGATATTTATCAAGAGGCTGATTGGTTGTATCTTATGGTACAAAATATTTTGAGTTTAACTAAAGTACAAGAAGGAAAACTTGTGATTCATAAAGAATATGAAGCGATAGAAGAAGTTATAGGAAGTGCTATTTCCCATGTGCAAAAAAATATGTCTGAGAGGCAGATTGAGGTTCATGTTCCTGACGAAGTCATGATGGTTGCAATGGATGCACAACTGATTCAGCAAGTCATTATTAATTTACTGGATAATGCCTTTAAACATACTTCAAATAATGAAAAAATAGTCATTAATGCTTACAAACAAGATCATCAATGTTATCTTGTTGTAGAGGACTACGGGGATGGTTTTCTTGGTGAGGATCCTCAAAAACTTTTTGGAATGTTCTATACACAACATCAGTCTTATTCTGATTCCTTTAAGGGAGTAGGACTTGGTTTAACAATATGCAAAGCTATTATAGAGGCACATCAAGGAACTATTGAAGCCAAAGAGTGTCTGAATCATCAAGGAGCACAATTTATAATAACATTACCAATGGAGGATGAATATGAATCAAACAATATTAGTTGTTGAAGATGATGTACAAATTAGAAAATTTATTTGTTATTGTTTAGAAAATAACAATTATCAATACATTACTGCCAGCAACGGACAAGATGCGTTACGAAAAATTTTTTACGAAAATATAGACTTAATATTACTTGATTTGGGATTGCCAGATATGGATGGAGTAGATATTATTCAAAGATTACGAGAATTCTCAGAAATTCCTATTATTGTTGTTTCTGCTAGAGATAAAGACAAAGACAAAGCAGATGCATTAGAATTAGGGGCAGATGATTATTTAACCAAACCCTTTTCAGCAACGGAATTAGTGGCAAGGATTAAAGTGGCTTTTAGACATTTTTATCGTTATAATCAAGTTCAAATTCAAACATATTATAAAGTCAAGGATTTATCTATTGACTTAGATAAAAGGCAAGTCTATTTAAATGATCAACCTATTCATGTAACACCATTAGAATATCAATTACTTGTTTTATTTTTTAAGAATGCAGGAAAAGTTTTAACAACAGATATGATTATTGAAGAAATATATGGAAAAGGGTATGGACATGATACACAGGCACTGAGAGCTCTTATGGCAGGATTAAGAAGAAAAATTGAAAAAAATCCTGCAACACCACAATATATACTTACAGAAATAGGTGTTGGATATAGAATGGTTGATGAATAACTGTATGTATAAATGAAAGTATATTTGGCTAAGTTTATAATGATTATTTACAATAAAACAATGAAGGTATTATAAAAACGTCAGTAAATATCATAAAAGATTGTTATTGACGTTTTTATAGTGTCTATTGGCTTAATGATTTTATAATAGAATTATCTTGAGAAGAATATTTAAGAATATGGTTATGATGTTACATATCTTCATGTTCCAAAGATTCATTTAATTGTTGTTTTAAAATCATTTCATTATGAGATTCTTGTTTATAAATTGCATCAATAGCTAAAGCGATTTCATTTAAAATAGCTTTCAATAAAGCTTTTTCATAAGGTGCTAAATCCTCACCTTGTTCCATAGCAATACCAATCACTGCAAAAATATTGTCCTTTTTTCTAACAGCAAGATATAATCCTTTAGCAGCGGGAAGAGTGCTGGTTGAAACACCGGCATTTTTATTGTTGACAAGAACCCACTGGGCTACAGCTAACTCTTTATGATTAATGTATTCTCTTTTAATATCTGAAGTGATATGTGGACCATAAATCATAGGTTTTTGGAGTGTGTTGTTCTTAACGGGATAAAAAATAATTATACGATTTAACATTTTATATAGTTGAAAACATGTAATATTCATAATATCTTGATAAGAATTGCTCGTTTGTAAATTTTGACTTGTTTCTAATAGAATATCCATACTATGTGCATGAATAGAGGCTAAAAGGTTTTCTTTCTTTAATTTGTGAGCCATTGTACTAATGGATATTGATACAATGAACATGACAATAAAAATGAATGGATAATCAGATGAGGACATATTAAAGGTAAATCTTGGATCTATGAAGAAGTAGTTAATAGCAATAATGCTTAAAAAGGTTGAGATGAGATTGTATATTGGATAATATGTGACAATACCAATGAAACATGAAGCTAAAACATAGAGTAAAATAATATTTGTTGTATTGACATGTATTTCATAGAAAATAAAACCTAGTAATGTAGTAATAAGAAAAATAGATAGAGCTAAAATTGTTTCTTTTAATGAAAATTTGATAAATTTTGATAAATCTACAGATTTCTTTTGTGCCGTTGAACGATGATCTGGAATAATATAAATTTCTAGGTTTGGAGCATTCATCGTTAATTGATCGACAATGGTACTTCTTTTGATTAAAGTTGGTTTTTGATAAGAGCGACCTAACACTAATTTAGAGACACCACTTGTTTTGGCATATTGACCTATTTGAAATGCAACATCATCCCCATATGTAGAAACAATATCTGCTTTGAGATGTTTGGCTAAATTTAAATTCGACTGAAGTTGAGCTAATGCTTTCTTAGAGAGATTATTACTTTTTGAAGTTTCAACATATAAAGCTGTAAAATCTGCATGAAAAGCCTGAGCCATACGCGAAGCTGTACGAATAACTTTTTGATTAGTTGGAGAACTTCCAATGCAAACAAGAATATGCTCTTTAGCAAAAGGTTGATTTTGTTTGGCTGTTACGATATTAACACGATCAGCACAACGTCTTAATGTAATCTCTCTTAAAGCTGTCAGATTATCTCTAATAAAGAAATGTTCCAAAGCTCTTTTGGCTTGTTGTTTATGATAGATTTTCCCTTCTTTTAATCTCTCAATTAAATCATCAATTTCAATATCTACTAATTTGACATCATCAGCATCATCAAAAACATGATCAGGTATTCTTTCATTAACCTTGATTCTTGTAATACTTTCAACAATATCATGTAGACTTTCTAAATGTTGTACATTCACTGTTGTATAAACATCAATACCCGCTCTTAATAATTCTTCAATATCACTATAACGTTTTTGATGTCTTGAACCATGAACATTGGTATGAGCTAATTCATCGACTAGAATAAGTTGAGGATGTCTTTTTAAAGCACCATCTAAATCAAATTCATAGAAAAGACGATCGCGATAAATAATTTTCTTTTTAGGAATCTGTTCTAGACCATAAATAAGATCGGTAGTCTCTTTACGATCATGCGGCTCTATATACCCTATAACAACATCAACACCTTGTACAGATTTTTGATGAGCAGCTTCAAGCATCGCAAATGTTTTACCGACACCAGCACAATAACCGAAAAATATTTTTAGACGTCCTTTTTTTATTGTTTCCATATCTACCACTTCCTTATTTTTTTATTGTACATAAATTTTATAAATAAAAAAGTTTTAATAAAAATTTTAATATGATTTTAATATGGGGGCTTGGTGTTTTAACACTTTCTTTATTTTATCTATGCTAAGATATATACGTCTAAAAAAGACAAAAGGGGGAAACGCTATGATGATGGACATAATTATGGGAGCTGTATTAGCTATAGGTTTTCTGCTTATGAAACTTTTTGTAGATTGGAATGATAAACAGATCAATAAAAAGTAACGGAGGGAAGAATATGTGGTTATTAGCGATTGTGATTGTAGCATTAGCAAGTTATTTGGTTTATGCGTTGATCAATCCTGAGAAATTTTAATTTGGAGGAGAGTTTATGTTACAAATAGTATGTACATTACTTGTCTTCATGGTGATTATTTTTCCTATTGGAAAGTATGTTTATCATATAACAACTCACAAGAAGACATTTGCAGATCCACTTTTTGATCGTATTGATAATGGAATATATAAGATATTAAAAATTGATACATCAAATATGGGGTGGAAAAAGTATGCATTATCTTTATTGTTATTTAATGCATGTTTAGTTTTTGTTGGTTATCTTATTTTAAGAATTCAATCAATAGGTATATTCAATCCTAATGGTATTGAAGGGATGGAAGCAACATTATCTTACAATACAATTATTTCGTTTATGACAAACACAAATTTACAACATTATTCTGGTGAATCAGGTTTATCTTATTTATCACAAATGTTTGTCATCATTATGATGATGTTTACATCTGCAGCAACTGGATATGCTGCATGTGTTGCAATGGTTCGAGGAATCTTAGGTAAACGAATGGGTAACTTCTATTGTGATGTGACACGAATTACAACACGTTTCTTGATTCCAATGGCTTTCATTGTTGGATTGTTCCTTGTATCTCAAGGAGTACCTCAAAATTTGAGTCCAAATATAACACTAACAACAATTGAAGGAAAATTGCAAGATATTGCTTCTGGACCAATAGCGGCACTGGAATCAATTAAACACTTAGGAACAAATGGTGGAGGTTTCTTAGGGGCAAACTCATCAACACCACTTGAAAATCCAACAGTTTTATCAAATATTGCTGAATTATATTCAATGATGTTCTTACCAGCAGCTTGTGTATTCACATTTGGTCATATGGTTTATGATAAATATCAAGAAAGAAAAGCTAAAAAATTGGATACAACAGCTTCAAAAGAATTTGATAAACCAAGTTCTAAAGTTTGGTTAGGTAAAGAAGGACGTACAATTTTTGCGGCAATGTCAATTTTGTTTGTTATTGGTTTAGCACTATGTTTCTTTAGTGAAAGTCAAGGAAATAGTGCAGTTGCATCAGCTGGAATTACTCAAACAATTGGAAATATGGAAGGTAAAGAAGTAAGATTTGGAGTTGCCCAGTCTTCGCTCTTTACAACTGTAACGACATCATTTACAACAGGAACAGTTAACAATATGCATGATACATTAACACCATTAGGTGGATTAGTTCCATTATTGCATATGATGTTAAATGTTGTCTTTGGTGGTGTTGGTGTAGGTCTTATGAATATGCTGATTTATGCAATTATTGGTGTATTTATTTGTGGTTTAATGATTGGACGTACACCAGAGTATCTAGGTAAAAAAATAGAAGGAAAAGAAATGAAATTAGCAGCACTATGTATTATTATTCATCCTTTATTAATATTAGGATTTAGTGCTTTAGCTGTTTCAGTTCAAGCAGGATTAGATGGAATTACAAATCCTGGTTTTCATGGATTAACACAGGTATTGTATGAATTTACATCATCTGCAGCTAACAATGGTTCTGGATTTGAAGGATTAGCGGATAATACAGTATTTTGGAATGTTACTTGTGGTTTAGTTATGTTTTTAGGACGTTATCTATCAATTATTATTCAATTAGCTATTGCTGGAAGTTTATTTAATAAAATTGATGTGAACGAGTCAATTGGTACATTAAAAACAAATACTTGGACTTTCGCTATTATCTTAGTTTTTGTTGTTTATATTTTTGCAGCATTAACATTCTTACCAGCTTTAGCTCTTGGACCAATTTCAGAGGGATTGACCTTAGGTCTATAGAAAGGGGTTTAGTTTAATATATGAGTCGTCAAAAAAAAACAAAATTTATTACAAAAGATATTCTTGGTTCTTCTATCAAAGGGGCTTTTGTAAAATTAAATCCTATGTATATGATGAAAAATCCAGTTATGTTTGTTGTTGAAGTTGGATTTGTCATTTGTACTATTCTTGTCTTTTTCCCACATTTATTTAATGATAAGGGAGATAATTTAAGTTTATATAATGCGATTGTTGCGATTATTTTGTTTATTACTTTATTGTTTGCTAACTTTGCTGAATCTGTTGCAGAAGGACGAGGAAAAGCACAGGCTGAAACATTAAAGAAAACAAAGAAAGATACAAAAGCTCGTCTTATCCACGGGGATGGATCAGAAGAAATGATTTCAGCTAGTGAATTACAAAAAGGTGATGTTGTTCTCGTAAAAGCTGGAGAATTAATTCCAAATGATGGTGAAATCATCGAAGGAATTGCGAGTATTGATGAATCTGCGATTACAGGTGAATCGGCACCAGTCACTAAGGAAAGTGGGGGAGATTTTGCTTCAGTCACTGGAGGAACAACGGTTGTTTCAGACTGGATTAAAGTGGAAATTACTTCTGAACCAGGGCATTCATTCTTGGATAAAATGATTGCTTTAGTTGAAGGGGCTTCACGTCAAAAAACACCTAATGAAATAGCTCTAAACACATTATTAGTTTCATTAACAATTATTTTCTTAATCGTTATTGTAACACTTTATCCAATGGCTAATTATTCAGAAGTACAAATACCAATTTCAACATTAATCGCATTAACTGTATGTTTGATTCCTACAACAATAGGAGCTTTATTAAGTGCTATTGGAATTGCGGGAATGGATAGAGTAACACGTTTTAATGTTATTGCTATGTCAGGAAAAGCAGTTGAAGCATGTGGTGATGTTGATACAATGATTCTTGATAAAACAGGAACTATTACTTTTGGAAATCGTTTGGCTAGTGATTTTATCCCTGTATCAGGTATTAAAAAAGAAGAACTCACTGAATACGCTTGGATTGCATCTATAGGTGATGACACACCTGAAGGAAAATCTACTGTTGAATTGGCAGAAAAATTCGGTTGTCAATTACAAAGAAAAAATTATGAAAATGCTGAATTTATTGAATTTACTGCTGCTAGTAAAATGAGTGGTGTGAATACGACTGATGGACATGTTGTTCGTAAAGGTGCCGGTGACGCTATGATTCAATATGTTAAAGAAAATGGTGGTAAGGTACCAGATGATTTAACATTAAAAGTAGATGAAGTTTCAAAACTTGGTGGAACACCTTTGATTGTATGTGCAGATTATAGAATTTTAGGTGTTATTTATTTAAAAGATACTGTAAAACCTGGTTTAGTAGAACGTTTTGAACGTTTGCGTAAAATTGGTATTAAAACTATTATGTGTACTGGAGATAATCCATTAACTGCTGCGACTATTGCTGCTGAAGCAGGTGTTGATGGTTATATTGCGGAATGTAAACCAGAAGATAAAATTGAAGCAATTAAAAAAGAACAATCTGAAGGAAAGATTGTAGCCATGACTGGTGATGGAACAAATGACGCACCAGCACTTGCCCAAGCTAATGTTGGTATTGCTATGAATAGTGGGACATCTGCTGCCAAAGAAGCTGCAAACATGGTTGATTTAGATTCTGACCCTACAAAGATCTTGGAAGTTGTAGAAATTGGTAAACAGTTGTTAATTACTCGAGGATCATTAACGACTTTCTCAATTGCTAATGATATTGCAAAATACTTTGCAATTATACCAGCCATGTTCCAAGCTGTTATACCACAATTAAGTGTTCTTAACATCATGGGATTACAAACATCTGAAAGTGCTATTTTATCTGCATTGATTTTTAACGCAGTGATTATTCCATGTTTGATTCCACTAGCAATGAAAGGTGTTAAGTATAAACCTATGAGTGCATCTAAAATGCTTGGAAGAAATATGCTAATCTATGGATTAGGTGGAGTGATTTGTCCATTTTTAGGAATTAAGATTATTGATATGATTATTGCACCATTATTAGTTTTATTAGGATTATAGGAGGTAAACTATGAAAAAGTTTTTAAGACACTTTAGATTGGCGTTTCTATTTGCAATAGCAATGTTTGTGATATGTGGATTTATTTATCCCATGGTATTAACAGGAGTTTCACAAGTTGTATTTCCAAGTCAATCAAATGGAAGTCTTGTTGAAGTAGATGGAAAAGCAGTGGGTTCTGAAATTGTTGGACAAGATTTTACTGATGAAAGATTGTTCCATTGCAGACCTTCAGCTTACAACTACAATACTTATACACAAGAACAAAAAGATAGTGGAGAATATGCAGGTTTATCATCTGGAAGTAACAACTATGCACCAAGTAATCCTGCTTTGAAAGAAAGATTAGATGAAGATATTGAAAAATTCTTAGAAGAAAATCCTACAGTAAGCAAAGAAGATATTCCTTCTGACATTATTACTGCATCAGGATCAGGATTAGATCCACATATTTCAGTAGAAGCTGCTAAAGTACAAATGGATAGAGTTGCTAAAAATACAGGTTTATCTCAAGAACAATTAGAAAAAATGATTGAAGAAAATACTTCAGGAAAATTCTTAGGTATTTTTGGAGAAGAAACTGTCAATGTTTTAAAATTAAACTTAATGGTTGCACAAGAAATAGATATGATTTAATGAAAAACTCCACTTTATCCAAGTGGAGTTTTTTGGTCTTGTTTATATAGAAAAGACTTTTTTTCGTAATAGCTATATAGTAAAATATAAATATATTTAAAGGGGAAAAGGAAGAAAATATGCAGGCGAATATATTGGTTGTAGAAGATGATCATTCAGTTAGAAATCTTGTGTCTACAACTTTGCAGACACATGGATATCAATTTGATGCTATGATTAATGGTGAGAGTGCTTTATTGGCTATGACATCACATCATTACGATATTATTTTATTAGATTTAGGATTACCTGATCAAGATGGTATAGATATTATCAAAACAGTTCGTACGTTTTCGGTTATTCCCATCATTGTTTTAAGTGCAAGAAGTAGTAATGAAGATAAGATAGCTGCATTGGATGCAGGAGCAGATGATTATTTAACAAAACCATTTAATATTGATGAACTTTTAGCAAGAGTTCGTTCAACTTTACGTAGAGCTGAATATTTACAAAATATGACGACTCAAGAAGAAACGGTTTTTGAAAATGGTGATTTAAAAATTAATTATTTATCAGCGACAGTATCTTTAAAAGGAAAAGAAATACATTTAATGCCAATAGAATATAATTTGCTTTGCCTTTTAGCAAAAAATGTTGGTAAAGTCTTAACTTATCAGTTTATTTTAGATAAAATATGGAAAAATGCATTGGAATCAGATTTGTCCTCATTGCGTGTTTATATGACAACATTAAGAAAAAAGATTGATAAACAGTATGCGGATGATCAAAAATATATTCAAACGCATATAGGTATTGGTTATCGTATGGTTAGACAAAAAAAGAGTGGTGAATAATATTCATGAATGAAGAAAAAAAACATCAAGGGCGTTTAAAAATATTTTTTGGCTATGCAATGCATACTGGAAAAACATATGCAATGTTACAAGAAGCTAAGGAATTGACAGATATGTCTAATGATGTGGTTGTGGGGTATATAGAAAATGTAGAAGGGTTAGAGACGATTTTAAAGGGGTTGGAATGTGTTCCCAATCGTCAGTTAATGCTATCTTCACCAGAGGTAGATATAGATGCTATTTTAGCGAGACATCCACATATAGTATTGATTGATCATATGGCTCATACAAATAGAAATGGCTCTAGGCATTTAAAACGTTATCAAGATATTCTTGAAATACTTGAAGCAGGAATTGATGTTTATACAACTGCCAATGTACAAGATATAGTGAGTTTACAAGATGATATTAATAAGATAACAGGAGAGCATTCAAGTGAAACAATACCTGATTATCTTTTTGAACAAGCACATCAAGTTAAGTTTATTGATAATGAGCCACAATATGAGCATCATTATTCAGTAGAAACTTTAAAAGCATTAAGAGAGTTAGCAATCAAATGTTGTGCACAAAGAATAAAAAAGTTAACTTCCTTACCTTCTAAATCTCATTTTATAAATTCTGAGCATATCTTAGTCTGCTTGTCACCATCACCTTCAAATGCGAAAGTCATAAGAACAGCAGCAAAACTTGCAAATACATATCAAGCAAGATTAACAGCTTTATATATTGCACCATTGGATAAAAAGCTTTCTAAAAAAGAATATCAGTATCTACAAGAAAATATATCTCTAGCAAAAGACTTACAAGCACAAATTGAAGTGCTTAATGATAATAAGGTTGTATTTGAAATAGCTGAATATGCTAGAATCTCTGGGGTTACCAAAATTGTGCTAGGTCAAAGTCCAACGCATTTTTTTCAACGTTCTTCATTATCTGAGCAATTAGTTCGATTAGCACCACAACTAGAAATATATGTTATACCTTATATTGATGAAAGGTCTATTTTTAAGTTAGTAAGACCACAATTAACACTTAATCGTCAAGATTTCATGCGAACAGCAGGTATGTTGATTTTGTCCACATTGATTGGTGGAATCTTTTACTATCTTGATTTTAAAGAATCTAATATTATACTGATTTATATTTTAGGTGTTTTAATGACTGCATTGATTACGACAAGAAGAATTTATAGTTTAGCATCTTCATTCATTAGTGTCTTGATTTTTAATTTTCTTTTTACAAGTCCAAGATTAACATTGAGAGCTTATGATTCAAGGTATATCGTGACATTTATAATCATGTTTATTGTTGCTTTTATTACAAGCAGTATGACAAATAAGTTACAAACAAGTGCAAAAGATTCAGCACAAAATGCTTATCGTATGAAAATATTATTAGAAACAAATCAGAAACTACAGAAGGAAAAAAATAAAGAAGGAATTATTTCTGTAACATGTCATTCACTTATGAAATTATTACAAAGGGATATTATTTTCTATCCTGTTTCAAAGAATAATTTAGAAAAACCACTTATTTTTTGCCAATCGCCAAAGGATACATCCATATTTCAAAATGAAGAAGCTGTTGCAAAATGGGTTCTCAAAAATAATAAACATGCTGGAGCGACAACGAAAACATTATCCAATGCATTATGCCTTTATTTAGCAGTACGTATTGGAGATAAAATTTATGGTATTATCGGTATATATATAGATGACAAACCCTTAGATTCATATGAAAATAATATTATGCTTTCTATCTTAGGAGAATTAGCTCTTTCTTTAGAAAATGAAAGTGTTATTAAGGAAAAAGCAACCGCAGATTTAAAAGCCAAAAATGAACAACTCAGAGCTAATCTTTTACGTTCTATATCTCATGATTTGAGAACTCCTCTGACTTCTATCTCTGGTAATGCAGGAATTTTATTAAGTACGGGTACAATCTTAGATGAAAATAAAAAAAAGCAGTTATACAGCGATATTTATGATGATTCTTTATGGCTTATTAATCTTGTAGAAAATTTATTGTCTGTAACTCGTATAGAAAATGGATCAATGAATTTGAATCTAAAAGTAGAATTAATAGAAGATGTGATTAATGAAGCACTTAAGCATATCAATACACGCAGAATACAACATCATATTCAAGTTATTCAAGATGAAAATATATTACTTGCTAAAATAGATGCCAGACTGATTGTTCAAGTCATTATGAATATCTTAGATAATGCTATCAAATATACACCTGATCATACAACAATAACTATACAGAGTTATCTTAAAGATAAAAACATCTATATTGATATTGCTGATGAAGGAAATGGCATTAATGATAAGGATAAGAAGCATATTTTTGATATGTTTTATACTGTTAATCGTCAAGTCGCAGATAGTCGCAGAAGTTTAGGATTGGGATTATCTCTTTGTCAGTCCATTATACAGGCACATCATGGGGAAATTAAAGTTTATGATAATTCGCCTCATGGAACAGTTTTTCAGATATCTTTACCGGCACAGGAGGTAGAAATACATGAATAGTCCAAAAATATTAGTTGTGGAAGATGATAAAGCCGTTCGTAATTTGATTGCTATTACATTACAGATAAGAAATTATAAATATATATTATCTGATAGTGGAGAATCAGCTCTTCTAGAGTTTGCCTCTGAACATCCTGATGTTATCCTTCTAGATTTGGGATTACCTGATATAGATGGAATGGAAGTGATTCAAAAAATTCGTGAAAAATCACAAATTCCAATCATTATTCTTAGTGCCAGAGGAGAAGAAAGTGACAAAGTGGCAGCTCTTGATGCTGGAGCAGATGATTATTTGACAAAACCATTCTCGGTAGAAGAATTATTGGCTCGATTGCGTGTCGCATTAAGAAGAACAGAATATATATGGAATAGTGATGCAAAAAACAACCATATATTTGAAAATGGAGATTTAAAAATTGATTATGCTTCAAGTTGTGTGACTCTTAAGGGAGAAGAAATTCATTTAACACCTATTGAATATAAGATATTAAATTTGTTATCAAAAAATATCGGAAAAATTTTAACGCATACTTATTTAACACGAGAAATATGGGGAAGTGCTTTTGATAGTGATGTCGCTTCGTTACGTGTTTTTATGGCTAATTTGCGTAAAAAGATTGAACCAGAAAAAAGTGGTGTGAGTTATATTCAGACACATGTAGGGATAGGTTATCGTATGATGAAGATTGAAAAGAGTGATTAAATTCTCACAGCATTCTCACACAAGCTTTTGTTTTCTCACACTCACTTCACAATATATTTCTTATAATAATAGTGAAGATAAGGAGTGAGTTATATGAAACAAAATAGAAATGAATATATAGTTTTAGAAAAATTAGGAGAAAAGGTTAAAAGTCTTATTGAAAAGGATCGTTCTGAATGTCAGGAGTTAGTTGTTCAGGCATTAGTGAATTATCCACATGCACCTCAACCACAGAATTTACTAGGCATTTTAGCAGAAAAACAAGGAGATTTAGCCCTAGCAATGAAACATTATCGTGCAGCTTGGTCATTATCTCCTAATTACCGACCATCAAGAAAAAATATTGATCGATTGGTATCTTTATCAAGTTTTCAATGTTATTATTATGATCAAGAGTGTTGTGAGATGGAAACGCAAGATTCTCAAGGATTGTTTAAAAGAAAAATTATTATATAATTTGCATTTTCATAAAAAAACTTGTTATATTTGGAAAAAATAAAAAAATATATTGACAAAAGAAAGCTATCCATGTATCATAAACGCATATTTAAAAAATCGTTGATCAGGAAGAGTAATTTCTTGAACGCTTCAAGCGAGGTAGTACAGAGTGGAAGGCTACTAAGTGGAAAGGAATGAAACGCACCTGTGAGAGTCCATTGGAAATGAGAGTATAATGGAACGTAACCTGCGTTAAGGGATAGAGTGGTTAGTTTTTCTAACAACTAGAGTGGTACCGTGTATATGCACCTCTGGAGAAATCCAGAGGTTTTTTGTTTATAGAGAGGGTGATTGAATTGCGGCGATTGATAGAAAGAATGAATAAATATAATAAAAGAGAAATACAAAATAATGAAAAGGAGAATGAACAATGGAAAAGAAACAATATAAAAAAGTCGTATTAGCTTACTCAGGGGGATTAGATACATCAATTATTATTGCATGGTTAAAAGAAAATTATGGTTGTGAAGTGATTGCTGTAGCAGGGGATGTTGGTCAAGGAGATGAACTTGAAGGATTAGAAGAAAAAGCTTTAGCAACCGGAGCATCTAAATATTATTGTGCTGATTGCAAGGAAGAGTTTGTAAATGAGTTTATCTTCCCAGCTATCAAAGCCAATGCTGTTTATGAAGGAAAATATCTTTTAGGAACTTCTCTAGCAAGACCGATCATTGCGAAAAAATTAGTAGAGATTGCTAAAAAAGAAGGGGCAGATGCCATTTGTCATGGTTGTACAGGTAAAGGAAATGATCAAGTCAGATTTGAACTGACAATCAAAGCCTTTGCACCGGAATTAGATATTATTGCACCATGGAGAGTATGGGAATTAAAGAGTAGAGAAGATGAAATTGAGTATGCCCAAGCGAGAAATATTCCTTTAAAAATCAATAAAGAAACAAACTATTCTAAAGATAAAAACTTATGGCATTTATCACATGAAGGATTGGATTTAGAAAATCCTGCAAATGAACCAATGTATGATAAGATTCTTGAATTAGGTGTCACACCAGAAAAAGCACCAGACAAGCCAACATATATTACTTTAACTTTTGAAAAAGGAGTACCTGTTGCTTTAAATGGTGAAAAAATGAATGGTATTGATTTGATCACTGCTTTAAACAAAATTGGTGGAGAAAATGGTATTGGCATCATTGATATGGTTGAAAACAGATTAGTTGGTATGAAATCAAGAGGTGTTTATGAAACACCAGGTGGAACAATTCTTTATAAAGCACATGCTGATTTGGAAGAAATCACAATTGATAAAGAAACACAACATTTCAAATATCAGGTTTCTCAAAAGCTAGCAGATATTTTATATAACGGTCAATGGTATACACCACTAACAAAAGCATTACTTGCTTTTATTGATGAAACACAAAAGACAGTCAATGGAGAGGTGAAATTAAAGTTATATAAAGGCAATATTATGGGAGCTGGTATGACTTCACCAGATACTTTATATAGTGAACAGACAGCTTCATTTGGAGAAGATGAAGATTATAATCAAATGGATTCTCAAGGATTTATTAATTTATATGGTTTACCTATTAAAGTGAAAGCTTTATTAGACCAACAAAGAAAGAAATAGGAGTTGAAAATATGGCGTTATGGGCAGGGAGATTTAAAAAAGAAATCAATGCTAATGTGAATGCTTTTAATTCATCTATATCATTTGATGCAAGAATGTATAAACATGATATTATGGGGAGTCAGGCACATGCTAAAATGTTAGCGAAACAAGGCATTATTTCTAGGCAGAATTTAACTGAAATATTAAAAGGATTGGATGACATATTATGTGAATTAGAAAATGGCGATTTGTTATTTGATCCTCATGCTGAAGACATTCATATGTTTATTGAAGCAGAACTTACAAAGCGATATCCAGAAAGTGGTAAAAAACTTCATACTGCCAGATCACGTAATGATCAGGTGGCTTTAGATTTAAGGTTATATACACGTGATGAAATCAAAGATATTCAGGGTATGTTAATGGAATTGATGCAAGTGCTTATCAATCAGGCTAAAGGGCATACACATACCATTATGTGTGGCTATACACATTTGCAACGTGCTCAACCCATAACATTTGCCCATCATTTAATGGCTTATGTTGAAATGTTTTATCGTGATTATACAAGATTGGATGACTGCATGAAACGACTCAATGTTTCACCATTAGGTAGTGGGGCATTAGCGACGACAACATATCCTATTGATCGTCATTTTGTAGCACAGGAACTTCATATGAATGATATTATGTATAACTCATTAGATGGTGTCAGTGATCGTGATTATGCAATTGAACTGGCCAATGATTTGGCTATGATTATGATGCATTTATCACGTTTAAGTGAAGAAATCATTTTATGGTGTTCATGGGAATTCAAATATATTGAACTGGATGATGCTTATGCGACAGGATCAAGCATCATGCCACAAAAGAAAAATCCAGATATTGCTGAACTAGTCAGAGGAAAAAGTGCCAGAGTCATCAATGATGTTTCTACATTACTGACAATGATGAAAGGGTTACCGCTTGCTTATAATAAGGACATGCAGGAAGATAAGGAAACTTTATTTGATGCGATTGATCAGGTGAAATTATGTTTACCAGTCTTTAGTGATATGATCAACACAATGAAAGTGAATAAACAACGTATGCAAGAATGTGCAGCCAAAGGATTTATTAATGCAACGGATTGTGCAGATTATCTTGTGAAAAAAGGAAAAGCTTTTAGAGATGCTTACAAAACAACAGGAGAGCTTGTTGCTTATTGCATTGATCATGATGAAGTTCTTGAAACTCTTCCACTTGATATCTATAAGTCTTTTGATGAAGTTTTTGAAAAAGATGTTTATCAGGCTATTTCATTATTAACATGTGTAGAAAATCGTGTGGTAGATGGTGGGCCAGCCCCACAGACTTGTCAAAAAGCCATCGCAAGAATGGAAAAACAATTGGAGGCGTTGAATCATGGTTAAAGTAGGAATTATCGGTGCCAGTGGATATGCTGGGGCAGAGTTATATCGTTTGTTGTTGAATCATCCACATGTTGAAATTGTTGCAATCAGCTCTCAAAGTTATGAAGGAAAGATGATTTCACATTTATATCCATCATTTTATGGAGTCTTTGATATGACATTCACGAATGATCAGGAAGTCATTGAAAAAGCTGATATGATTTTTGCATCATTGCCTCATGGTCTCAGTGAAAAATATGCTAAACAATGTGATGAACAAGGAAAGAAGTTTATAGATTTAGGTGCAGATTTTCGTTTGGATCAAGAAAAAGATTATCAACAATGGTATCAACATGATTATCAATATCCACAATTACATGAAAAACAGGTTTATGGTTTAAGTGAAGTTAATCGAGAACAAATTAAGAAAGCAACAATTATTGGAAATCCGGGATGTTATCCAACTTCTATTACTTTAGGACTTTATCCACTTTTAAAACATCATATGCAAAAAGATGAAAAGATTATTATTGATTCGAAGTCTGGAACAACAGGAGCAGGGAAATCGTTAACGGAAGACACGCATTTTCCAAAATGTAATGAATCATTTCATCCATATAAAATAGCAAGTCATCGTCATACACCTGAAATTGAACAGGAATTATCAAAGATGGCTCATCAGGCTGTTCATGTCATGTTTACACCACATCTATTACCTGTTAATCGTGGGATTATTTCAACAATATATGTTCCATTAAAAGATAATGTTGATTTTGATGATGTTTATGATATCTATCAAAAGACTTATCAGGATGAGTATTTTATAAGAGTTTTACCAAAAGGGCAAGTGGCTGATTTAAAGTTTGTCCAATATTCTAACTTCTGTGATATATCTTTACACTATGATGCAAGATATCATCAACTTATTATTGTATCAACTATTGATAATATGGTAAAAGGTGCAGCTGGACAGGCTATTCAAAATATGAATTTGATGTATGATTTAGATGAAAAAGAAGGTTTGATGATGATACCAGCATCATTTTAAGGGGGAAAATATATGTTTAAAGATATTGATGGAGGGGTGTGTGCCCCTCTAGGATTTCAAGCCTCTGGAATCCATTGTGGTATTAGAAAAAATAAAAGTAAAAAAGATTTGTCTTTAATTGTCAGTGATGTTATGTGTCATTGTGCGAGTACCTATACTCAAAACAAGGTGAAAGGGGCACCCATCTATGTCACACAACAGCATTTAAAGAATCTTGAAGCCAAAGCTATTATTTGTAATAGTGGTAATGCCAATACATGTAATCCTAATGGCATTGAAATAGCAGATCAAATTTGTCAATTATGTGGACAGGCATTAGGCATTGATAGCGATGATATTGTAGTTGCTTCTACAGGTGTGATTGGACAACCTTTAAGTATTGAACCGTTTGAAAATCATATGGAACAATTGGTTCAATCTTTATCTACACAAGGCAGCAGTGATGCCTGTGAGGGAATCATGACAACAGATACTGTCAAAAAAGAATATGCGGTTGAATTTGAACTTGATGGCAAGACTTGTCATATTGGAGCAATCGCAAAGGGTAGTGGGATGATTCACCCTAACATGGCTACAATGTTAGCCTTTGTGACAAGTGATGTTGCGATTTCTAAAGAGATGCTAAATGAAGTCATTCATGAAGTTGTTGATGATACATTTAATATGGTGAGTGTGGATGGTGATACATCAACAAATGATATGTTAACATTGATGTGTAATGGATTGGCTCAAAATCAAGAGATTACACAAAAAGATGAAAACTATCAGTGCTTTAAAAAAGCATTGATGTATATTTGTACATGTTTATCTCAAGCGATTGCGAAAGATGGTGAAGGAGCAACAAAACTTTTAACTTGTAACGTTTTACATGCAAAGACAAAAAAGGATGCAAAGATTGTTGCTAAATCTGTTATTACAAGTTCACTTTTGAAAGCTGCTATGTTTGGTGAAGATGCAAATTGGGGACGTATCTTATGTGCTATTGGTTATAGTGATGCTGATTATGATATTCAAAAAATTGATGTTGATTTTAAAAGTAAAAAGGGGAAAATTTGTGTTTGTCAAAATGGTGGTGGATATCCTTTTAGTGAGGAAGAAGCTGCTCAGATCTTAAGTGAAGATGAGATAGAAATAATCATAGATTTACATGATGGAGATGATCAGGCAACTGCCTGGGGATGTGATTTAACTTATGACTATGTCAAAATTAACGGCGATTATCGCACATAAAGGGGAATAATTATGAATCAAAACGCAGTGATTAAAGCAGAAATTTTATCTCAGGCATTACCATATATTCAAAAATATCATGATAAAGTTGTTGTGATTAAATATGGTGGCAATGCCATGATTAATGAAGAATTAAAGATGAATGTGATTCAGGATGTCGTGTTATTATCAGAAATTGGGATTAAAGTCATTCTGGTACATGGGGGTGGACCAGAAATTAATCAGACATTAAAGAAGATGAATATTGAATCTCAGTTTATTCATGGTTTAAGATATACGGATGATGAAACAATGAATGTTGTGCAGATGGTTTTAGCTGGTAAAACAAATAAAGATCTTGTAAAATTAATTATGCAAAAAGGTGGCAATGCAGTAGGAATCAGTGGTATTGATAACCAGCTGATAGTTGCGAAAAAACATGAATCTCAAGATGATTTGGGATATGTAGGGGATATTGTCAAAATTAATGCTCATATCATTATAGATTTATTGGATAAAGGCTATATTCCAGTTGTTTCAAGTGTGGGGACTGATGAAACAGGGCAAACTTATAATATTAATGCTGATACGGCAGCTGCTGAAATTGCAGCCCAAATCCAAGCAGAGAATATGATTTTGGTGAGTGATATACCAGGATTATTAATGGATAAAGATGATGAATCAACATTGATTCCTTTGGTTCATGTCTATGAAGTGAAAGGATTAACAGATAAAGGGATTATTAGTGGCGGTATGATTCCTAAAGTAGAATGTTGTGTGAGGGCCATTCGTGAAAATGTGAAAAAAGCAGTGATTATTGATGGTCGTATTCCTCATTCTATTTTAATTGAAATGTTATCTAAAGATGGTATTGGAACAATGTTTACAAGATAGGAGGATTATATGGTCAATTTAAAAAATAGAAGCTTTTTAACATTAAAAGATTATTCTAAAGAAGAAATTCGTTATTTATTAGATATGGCACATCGTTTAAAAAAAGCAAAGAAAAATGGAAGAGTTGGAACAGCATTAAAAGGAAAAAATGTAGTCTTATTATTTGAAAAAACATCAACACGTACACGTTGTGCCTTTGAAGTTGCCACTTTAGATGAAGGTGGACATGTGACTTTTTTAAGCAATTCACAAATGGGGAAAAAAGAATCTTTAGAAGACACAGCGAAAGTTTTAGGAAGAATGTATGATGGTATAGAATTTAGAGGATTTGAACAAAAGACTGTTGAAGATTTAGCCAAATACTCAGGTGTCCCTGTATGGAATGGATTAACGGATGTTGATCATCCAACTCAGACATTGGCTGATTTTATGACTATTGAAGAACATTTAAATAAACCATTAGAAGAAGTCAAATTTGTTTTTACAGGAGATATTAGAAATAATGTTTGTTATGGGCTGATGTATGGTGCAATGAAAATGGGAATGCATTTTGTATGTTTAGGACCCAAAGATTTACAAATTGATCCTGAAGTTTTAGCATATTGTCAACAGGAAGCACAAAAATCAGGTGGAAAAATTGAGGTTTTAGATAATGTTGATGAAGCGGTGAAAGATGCTGATGTCATTTATACAGATATTTGGGTTAGCATGGGAGAAGATGAATCTTTATATGAACCAAGAGTCAAAATGTTATCACCTTATAAAGTGACAACAGAAATGATGAAAAAAACGGGAAAAGAGTCAACACTTTTTATGCATTGTTTACCATCATTTCACGACTTTGAAACAGAAGTCGCTAAGGCTAAGTATGAACAGGGAATTGATATTAGAGAAGTTGAAGATGAAGTTTTCAGATCATCACAATCTGTTGTTTTTGATGAAGCTGAAAATAGAATGCATACAATTAAAGCTGTCATGGTAGCCACAATTGGTAATTATTAGAAAAAGAAACTGTTAATTTCTAAACTGATTAACAGTTTTTTCATATATTATCCACATCAAAGACTTATAATCATAGTGTATAAAAGATGGGGGATAAAAAAATGAAAAAATTATTGTTAGTATTACTTGTTGTTTGTTTAAGTGGGTGTACACAAACAATTCAAAATGATCCGTTAAAAAATAGTCAATCCATAAAACAAGATGACAAACAAAAAGGTGTAAAAAGTAAAAAAGTACAACAGGTTATGGATGGGATAAAACAGACAATGCCTGAAGAGATATATCAGGAGTTAACAAATAAAAAAGTGGTTTATGAAATAGATGATATCATCACAATTGGCAATGATCAAAATAACCCTACTTTACGCTTGGATTTTGCTTATCAGGATGGTCAATTGGTTCAATTTGTTAATAAGGAATATGGTTTTTTAGATACATTACCAACACGTATGACAAGCGAACACCAAGCCAAAGAAACAGCAAAGACTTTTGCGAAAGTTTTCTTGAATCAAGATGTCAAGTTACAAAAAACAACAGCTTTAAGTGGCTATGACACTGACCAATATATAACATTTAAAGACGAGAATCATCACACATATCTTGTGGCATTAAATATTAATGTTTTATTGAAATATAATGAAAATTCATGATAAAGGAAACTTATTATATTTTCAATATTGATAGCCAAGAAAATCTATGAATAGACTTAGCATAATGTTACATTTCTGTAATGTTGTGCTTTTTTCTTTTCGTGAAGATTTGAAATATATATAATATTTTTAAGAGGTGATGGAAATGGAAAAAATGCACATCATGATTGTAGAAGATGATGAAACACTTGCTAGAGAAATAAAAGATTTTTTGATGAGATGGGGATATTATGCTGTTATCGCAACACATTTTGAAAATATTGTTGAAGATTTTTATAATTATAAACCTCATCTTATTTTAATGGATATTAATTTACCGTATTATGATGGTTTTTACTGGTGTACACAAATTAGAAATACATCACAAGTTCCTTTGATTTTTATAAGCAGTCGTAATGATGATCATGATAAAATCAGAGCCATTCTTCAAGGTGGTGATGATTATGTCGATAAGCCATTTCATTTGGAATTGTTGAAGGCTAAGATTGAAGCGATTTTAAGAAGAACATATCAATATAAAGTTAAAGATCAAATGAGAATCAATGCCGATATTTATTATGATAAAACAAAGGGCAGCTTGTTTTATCATGAACATGAGATTCATCTAACAAAATCAGAAAGTCAGATAGTTTGTCTTTTATTAGAATCTCAAGGAGCCATAGTCACAAGACAGGCATTAATGGAAGCGTTGTGGAATACCGATGAATTTATTTCAGATAATTCTTTAACAGTGCTTATTTCCAGATTGCGTACAAAATTAAAAGATGAATGTCATCAGGATATTATTTGTACAAAGAAAGGACAGGGATATTATATATCATGATTTATTTACGAAAATATAGTCGCTATATCATTGTCATAACCTTGATTATATTGGCGTATAATCTCTATTTTATTTATCTTGTTCCTGGAGCTAATACACAATATCTGATTTATTTTGATGTTGTTGTAGGGGTATGTCTTCTTTTTTTCATTTTTTTAGACTTTATGCATGAAAAAAAACGTTTAGATAAGAAAAAGGATTATTTACAATCAAAAGAAGTCATTTGTTTTGAGTTTGATCATTTTGATAATATTGATATTGCCTATCACGATGTTCATGTTCTTCAAAAGCAGCTAGATGAAATATATCAAGTCAATAATGATTTACAGGATTATATGACAAAATGGTGCCATGAAATTAAAATTCCATTATCAGCTAGTTTATTGATCAATCAGAAAAATACAGATTATCAACAAAAACAAAATATGCAGGAACAGTTAGAAAAAATGAACCAGTATCTTAATCAAATCATGGTGGTGAGTCGTATTCAAAGTCAGATTCATGATATATACATTAAACCTGTTTCATTAAAAGACAGTGTTTATCAATCCATCAAGAATAATCAATTCTTTTTGATTAATAAGCATTTTGAAATGGATGTAAATGTAGAAGATTTACAGATATATAGTGATAAAACATGGCTCATCTATGTCTTAGATCAGATTATCAACAATGCCATTAAATATGCCAAAGAGTCACCTCAATTAAAAATCTGGAGTGAACATCATGAAGAGCAGATAGATTTATATATTGAAGACAATGGAGAAGGTATTCAATCACAAGATTTGCCTAGAATTTTTGAAAAAGGATTTACTGGTCAAAATCATCATAATGGACAATATAAATCTACTGGAATGGGATTATATATGGTGGAAAAAGTGATTTCTCAATTAGGTCATTCTATTGAAGTAGATAGTGTTTTTCAAAAGTTTACCCGTGTTCATATAACATTTCGGGATCAAAGAGATTATTTTTATCGCTAACCTTTCAGTCAATGTAAGATATAAATAGATATTGTTATCAAGATGTAAGGATTTCTCATCAATGATATCTTAAAATGGAAAGTGTTAGGAGGAATGATTTATGGATAAGAAAAAAGTTGTTGAAATCAAAGGATTAGTCAAAAACTATGGAACAAGAGGTTTTCAAACAAGAGTCTTAAAAGGTATTGATTTAACCATTTATGAAAATGATTTTATTGCGATTATGGGACCGAGTGGAAGTGGAAAGACAACGTTGTTGAATATTTTATCAACGATTGATAAACCGACACAAGGAACAGTTCTATTGGATGGTAAAGATGTTACAAAGTTAAAAAATAAAGAATTATCTCAGATACGAAGAGATAAGATTGGTTTTATTTTTCAAGATTATAATTTATTGGATACAATGACTTTACAAGATAATATTTCCTTGCCATTATCATTAAATGGTGTTTCTTCTCAGGAATGTATATCAAAATGCCAGGCTTTAGCACAGGTTTTTGGATTAAAGGAGCATTTAAAGAAATATCCTTACCAATTATCAGGCGGACAAAAACAAAGAGGAGCCACTTGTCGTGCATTAATCAGTGAACCTGAAATCATATTTGCAGATGAACCAACGGGCGCTCTCGATTCAAAATCAAGTCGTGATTTACTGGAACGTCTTAAAATGGTCAATGATGAAGGAAAAGCGACTATCTTAATGGTGACACATGATGCTTTAAGTGCTTCGTATGCTAAAGATGTCTATATTTTAAGTGATGGTATGATGAAATGTCGTTTAACGCGAGGAGATTCTCGTAAAGAATTTTATGATCGTATCATTGATATGCAAGTGTCTATGGGAAGTGATTTTTCATGAGTTTAGCCAAATTATCCATCATGAACTTCAAAGCAAGTTTTAAAAACTATGTTTCACTGATTATATCATTAGCTTTTACAGTTCTTATTATTTTTAATTTCTTTAATCTTATGGATTCTTCTATTATGGAATCATTAGGAAAAATAAATAGTCAAAATATAAAGATTGTCATTCAATGTGTGATTGTTGTTTTAAGCTGTTTTATGTTTTTCTTTATCTGGTATGCTACAAACGTTTTTTTAACCAAACGTAAAAAAGAAATTGGTGTCTATGTGTTTATGGGACTCACAAATCAAAGAATTGGAAAACTTTATATGTTGGAAACAATGCTGATTGGTCTTGTTGCTTTGGTTATGGGAATCGGTTTTGGCATTTTAATATCTCAGTTGTTTACAATGACTTTAGTAACGATTTCTGATATCGAAGTCAATCTTTCTTTTGAAATTTCATTGTCAGCCGTTTTATGGAGCAGTTTGATTTACTTTATTGTTTATATGATTTTTGTTTTCAAAGGATATATCAATTTAGTAAGAAGCAGTGTTTTAGATATGGTCAGTGCCAATCGTCAAAATGAATATTTGAAACAAAATAAAGTGATTCTCTTTTTAAAAGCCATACTTGGAATCATCATTCTGGTTTTAGGATATTATTATGCCATTAAAGAAGGTGGCATGGAAACAATGGCTAATGCCTTATTAGCAGTTATTTTGGTCATCATTGGTGTCTATTTGCTCTTTGGTGGTTTCATTCCATTGATTTATCAGACATTGGCTTCCAATAAAAGATTTCTATACAAGAAACAAAGAACTTTATGGATCAATCAGATTATCTTTCGTATGAAGAAAAATTATCGTACTTATGCGATTGTGACAGTATTAATGATATGTGCCCTCACAGCATTAGCTACAGGTGTGGCTATGCATGAACGTTGTCAGATGATACATGATTTTGAAAATGTCTATACGTATCAGATTTTTTCTCAACAGGCTAATCTCCAAAATGAATTTATGCAAGTGATAGAAGAACATAATGATGTGCAGTATAGTTCCTATATTGAAATGTTGCAGATTGAAGGGAGTTATGGCAGTACAACACATCAAAAGAATACATTTGCTTTGATTCCTTATTCTCAACTCAAAAAATTAGCCCAGGATTCTCATCAGGCATTTGAACTTAAACAGCCACAAAATGATGAAGTGATTGATTTAGCTCATCAATATATCCTTTCATTAATTACAACGGATGAATTAGAAGATATTCAGATACAAAATCAAGTCTATGATACAATTCAAAGAACAACAGTACCATATTTAGGGTATTTACAGGAACAGGTTTCTTTCTATTGTGTCAGTGATGAAGAATATGAAAGATTAAAATCTGCAGGAGCATCTTTATATGTCTATAATTATAAGATTGAGAATACCAAAATGTTAAATGCATCTGTTGATGATATTCAACAACATCAGGATTGTGTAGGTCTCATTAAAATTGATCCTCAAAATGATTCTACGCAATGGATTCAAATGCTTTATCCTGTTTGTATCTTTATGTTTATGGTCTTTATTTTTGCGAGTGGAAGTATCATTTTTATGAAACTTTATAATGATGCTTTTGAAGAAAAAGAACGTTATCGTGTTCTAAGAAAAATAGGGATTAGTACAAAAACATTAAAAGCAGGTGTGCAAAAAGAATTGTTATTGACATATATTGTCCCATTTTTACTTATGAGTCTTTCTTCTTATTTTTCAGTGCATGCATTGGCTAATATGATGCAGACTGATTTGTTATCGGTCAATATATTGAGTGTAGGCGTCATTGCTATATTCTTTGTTGTATGTTATGGCTTATCAGTTGTTATATACAGTCAAAATGCAGGTATTTATGAAAAAGGATTCTAGTATCTCATCTAGAATCTTTTTTATTCAAAATATAAAACCATATCATACCAAGTTTCATTCGCAAGTGTTGATTGAGATAGACCAAGATTCATAAATCCAAACTTTTCATAATAATGAATGAGTTCCTCTTTACAAGTTAAAATACAACCTTTGCGATTTTGTTTTCTTGCATCCTCAATCAGCTGATACATCAGCTTTGAAGCATAATCATGATTTTGGTGCTTTAATGATGTATTGACACCTAAAATAGCTTGCCACTTTCCATTTTCATTATGAATACGAGGATCATGAAACATAACATCCTGAATGCGAGAATGATCAGTCACAGGACCATTGATAAAAGCAAGGATTTCTTTTTGCTCTTCCATGATCCAAAAGTGTTGAGGATATGTTTCTCATCTGTGTTTGTATTCAATTTCTGATATTCTTTCTTCAGGCGGATAACACTCATTACATATTTGCACAAGCATAGATAAATCTTCTAGACGAGCATGACGTATCATCATAAAGTTTCTCCTCATATTTAATAGATTGATATTGATTATAAAGTGTTAACTTTATTTTGAAAATATATATGGCATATAAAAAAATAAAATCTAAAGCTATATGTTTTGATAAAAAAGTAGTATGATAATCATAGAGGTGAAATAGGATGGAAAAAAGGAAGTTTGAAAAACTAGGGATTGAATCATCGTTACTAGGTTTTGGATGCATGCGTTTTCCTTTAGATGAAAATGGGAATATTGAAGAAAAAGAAGCTGAACAGATGTTAGACATAGCGATTGCAAATGGAGTCACTTATATTGATACAGCATATCCATATCATAATGGAGATAGTGAACCATTTGTTGGGAAAGTCTTGAAAAAATATGATAGACATCAATATACATTAGCGACAAAATTGCCAATCTGGAATGTCAATAGTCAACAGGAAGCCAGAGAAATCTTTGAATCACAACTACAAAGATTAGATGTGGAATATGTAGATTTTTATTTGTTGCACGCTTTAGATGAAAAGAAATGGGAAAAAGTATTAGAATATCATATTATTGAATTATGTGAACAATTAAGACAGGAAGGAAAAATTAAATATTTAGGATTTAGTTTCCATGATGAATATCCTGTTTTTGAAAAAATATTAAAAGCTCATGATTGGGATTTTTGTCAGTTACAGTTAAATTATATGGATATGAATATTCAAGCTGGACAAAAGGGTGTTGATTTAGCCAACCAATTAGGAGTACCTATTGTTGTTATGGAGCCTATTAAGGGTGGAAGTTTGGCTACTTTACCACAAGATGTGACACAAATGTTTAAGGATTATGATGCAAACAGAACTTTAGCATCTTGGGCATTAAGATATGTAGGAACTTTGCCTGGTGTAAAAGTCATCTTAAGTGGGATGTCAACATTATCACAGGTTGAAGATAATTTAAAAACTTTTGAAGATTATCAGAATTTAAATGATGAAGAAATGAATATCGTTCAAAAAGTTGCAGATACATTACATGCTCGTACAAGAAATGGATGTACAGGTTGTGGATACTGTATGCCTTGTCCTTTTGGTGTTGATATACCTGCTAACTTTAGATATTGGAATAATTGTTTTGTTTATGATGATGAAAAATTATTTAAAGGAAAATATGAGAAAATGGAAGATCAGGCTAAGGCCAGTCATTGTCAGCAATGTGGAGCATGTGAAAGAATGTGTCCACAACAATTACCAATTCGAGAGGATTTAAAACGTGTTGTACAAGATTTTGAGAGATAATCCATCTCTCTTTTTTTTATATCGGAAAGATGATAAAATGAATATACTGAAGGGAGAAGGTATTATGACGAAAAAGAAATGGATCATATTGATTTTATCCATTGTGATTGTCGTTGCAGGAGGAATTGGTGGATATATCTGGTATCAAAATGATCAAAAACAAAAAATATTAGATTCTATTCAACTGACTTTTACAGATCAGACAGTTATAGAATATGGGACTAACTGTCAGGCAGAGGAATTGGTTGCTAAACAAAGTGGACAATTATCAGCTCCTCAAATAGATACAATGACAATAGGAAAGCAGACTTTAGAATATAAAGTTTCTAAAGGTGAATTAAGTAAAACATTTTCACATGAAATAGAAGTGAAGGATACACAGTTGCCAGAAATTAAATTGACAAAAGAGTCTGTAACACTTGATTATGGTGATCAATTTGATATGAAAAAATATATTGAATCGGTGAGGGATAAAGTAGATGGCGATTTAACATATGTCAGCCAAGATAAAGTTAAAGATGATCAAAATAACTACTATACATATGAAAGTAATGTCAATACAAAGAAGGCTGGAACATATAAAGTTGTTTTGAAAGCAGTCGATAAAAATCAAAACAAAGCTGAAAAAACATTGAAAGTGACAGTAAAAGAGGAAGTTAAAGAAGAAGTAATAAAACCTCAAAGTTCATCATCAACAACCTCATCTTCTTCATCTTCATCAAAACAATATGTCGCTTCACCCAATAATAAAGTGATTGTGATTGATCCGGGACATCAGGGACAGGGGAACAGCTCTTTAGAACCTATTGGTCCAGGAGCATCAACAAAGAAAGCAAAAGTTGCTGGTGGAGCAACAGGAACATCAACAGGTATTCCTGAATCACAGACAACATTGGAAATTGGTCTCAAATTAAGAAATGAATTACAAAGTAGAGGCTATACTGTCATTATGACAAGAACAAGTCAAGGTGTTAATATTTCTAATAAAGAGCGTGCTATGATTGGTAACAACAATAATGCTGCAGCAGTTATCCATTTACATTGTGATGGAGCTGGATCAAGTGCTAGAGGAGCACATACGATTGCACCTGCAAGTGATAATCCTTATTGTTCATCTATTTATAGTGCTTCATCAAGACTAGCTCAAAATGTGATTAGCTCTTATTGTGCCAAGACAGGAATTAAAAGTCGTGGAGTATCTTATCGTAATGATTTGTCTGGATTAAATTGGAGTGAAGTCCCAGCTATTTATATTGAAATGGGATTTATTACGAATCCAACAGAAGATCAACTTTTAAATGATGATGCTTTTCAAACAAAATGTGCACAAGGTATTGCTGATGGAATAGATGCTTATTTCTAGGAGGATAACATATGCGTTATTATTCAAAGATTGGAGTTATATGGATGATAGCTATCGCTGTTATTGTTTGGTGCAATTATATGTTACTAAAGCCAGTCACATGGCGATTAGATGATTGGGGTATGTGGTTAACATTACTCATTTTCATTCCTATTGATGTTTTATTTGTGATATGTACTTTTTGGACATATTATGAGTTTCATGATGATTATTTGGAAGTGAGATGTGGTTATTTCTTTCATGAAGATATCCCATATCATGATATTCGTTCTTTTAAAGAAACGCATAATCCACTGAGTTCCTGTGGTTTATCACTTGATCGTCTTGATATCATATATAAAGCGCAAAAGGGGAGAAATGGAAATAGTGAAGTCTTGATTTCACCAGTTAAAAAGCAAGAGTTTATTCAAGAATTAGAAAAACGTAGTCGAATCTTTTTATCAAAATAGTCATGAAAAAATGACTATTTTTTAGTTGCGATAAAAAAGTCGTAAAATAATAAAAAGTTTGTAGACTTTTTTTATGAAATTGATTAGAATAGGGATGTAAATTAGAAGACAAAGGAGATAGGAACAGTATGAGTGGTTTTTTTGGGGTAGCGTCACAAAATGATTGTGTCATGGATTTGTTTTTTGGAGTAGATTATCATTCACATTTAGGAACAAGAAGAGGTGGTATGGCCGTTTATGGAAAGGATGGTTTTCAACGTTCTATACATAATATAGAAAATTCACCTTTTAGAACAAAGTTTGAAAAAGATGTTGAAGAATTTGCTGGAAATATTGGAATTGGATGTATTTCTGATAGTGAAGCACAGCCATTGTTGGTGAATTCGCATTTAGGGTCATTTGCGATTACAACAGTTGGAAGAATTAATAATTTAGATGAATTAAGAACGTTATGCTTTGAACAGGGAAAGACACATTTCTTGGAAATGAGCGGGGGAGAAATCAATCCAACAGAAATGGTGGCTGCATTAATTAATCAAAAAGAGTCAATTGTGGAAGGAATTCAACATGCTCAAAAATTAGTCAAAGGATCAATGAGTATATTGGTAATGACGAATGAAGGGATTTATTGTGCAAGAGATAAATTAGGAAGAACACCTGTGATTATTGGAAGAAAAGATGATGCTTATTGTGTCACTTTTGAAAGTTCTGCTTTCTTAAATCTTGGTTATCATCATTATAAAGATTTAGGATCAGGAGAAATTGGTTTTATTTATCCTCATGGATTTACACAAAAAGTCAAACCAAACGATCAAATGAAAATTTGTTCATTCTTATGGGTTTATTATGGATATCCAACTTCAACATATGAAGGAGTCAATGTTGAAAAGATGCGCTATGATTGTGGAAGTATGTTAGCGAAACGTGATCAAGGAACAGTTGAGCCTGATAGTGTCGCTGGAGTTCCTGATTCAGGATTGGCACATGCGATTGGTTACGCTAATGAATCTGGTATCCCATTTGCAAGACCATTTATTAAATATACACCAACTTGGCCACGTTCATTCATGCCGCAAAGTCAAGGTCAAAGAAATTTAATCGCAAAAATGAAACTCATTCCTGTAAAAGAATTAATTAAAAATAAAAGTTTATTATTGATTGATGACTCTATTGTCAGAGGAACACAATTAAGAGAAACAACAGAGTTTTTATATCAATCTGGAGCTAAAGAAGTTCATGTGAGACCAGCCTGTCCACCTATCTTATACGGATGTAAATATTTGAATTTCTCACGTTCTAATTCAGAATTAGATTTAATTACACGTCGTGTGATTAAAGATTTAGAACAAGGTGATGTCACTGATGAAATATTAGCTGAATATGCAAATCCTGATAGTGAAAAATATCAACAAATGTTAGATGAAATCTGCAAGAGATTAAAATTCACATCTTTAAGATATCATCGTTTAGATGATTTGATTGAATCTATTGGTATTGAACCTTGTAAGTTATGTACTTATTGTTGGGATGGAAAAGAATAAAAGTGATTAGAGCGTATGCTTTAATCATTTTTATTTGATTATTTTCAAAATATAATATATAAAGAATAAAGAGGTGAAACGATGATTACATTTGAGAATATAACACAAACAAAATCAGTTTATACACATTTTTTACCCATTTTATTAATTCCTCTGATAACGCCCTATTTAAAAAAGGCAGACATTCCATTTAAAACACTTGGATTAGAAGATTGAACTGTTGATCATCAGTTGATTGGTGAAATTCAACCAATATATAAAAAGAATGTAGAAGACGCAAGAGAAAAATATAGAGATGCAGGATATCAAAATGTAAGATGCATAGGTGCGATTATAACGCGTATATCTCCTGATGATTTTTATGCTATGACACTTCAATTCTTTGGTGATACAATGGACTTGGATTTTGCTAGTGAACAACGTTTGGCTAAGGAAAAATCTGATGCACTTTATGAATCTTCTTATAAAGATTGGCTTCCAGAAGGAACGTTACCAGTTTGTGACAATAAAAATAAATAAAAATTGTCAAATGATAAGATGTTTGATATAGTTTGGATGTGTGAAATTAAAGGAGAAATACATGGATAGAACAAAACAGATTGAACAAAGTATTATAAAGAAATATCGAAAACCAATATGGAGAAAATTTGTGAAGGCTATTCAGACATATGATCTTATTCAACCAGGTGATAATATTGCAGTATGCATTTCTGGGGGAAAAGATTCTATGTTAATGGCTAAGTTATTACAGGAAATTAAGCGTCATGGACAGTTTGATTTTGGATTGGTTTTCTTATCAATGGATCCAGGATATAATGAAAAAAATCGTAAAAAAATTGAAGAGAACGCAAAAATTATGGGAATACCTGTTCAGTTTTTTGAATCAGATATTTTCAAGGTTGTCACAAATATTGAGAAATCTCCTTGTTATTTATGTGCGAGAATGCGACGTGGTTTTTTATATGCGAAAGCTAAAGAGTTAGGATGCAATAAAATCGCATTAGGACATCATTTTGATGATGTCATTGAAACAATTCTTATGGGAATGTTTTATGGTTCACAAATACAAACAATGATGCCTAAACTACATAGTACAAACTTTGAAGGAATGGAATTAATTAGACCGATGTATTTAATAGAAGAAAAAGATATTATCAATTGGTGTAAATATAATGATTTGTCTTTTATTCAATGTGCCTGTCGTTTTACTGAAGAAATGGAAGAATTAGGAGAAGTGCATCATACTTCTAAACGAGAAGAAATGAAAAACTTATTAAAATATTTAGAAACAATGAATCCTAATGTGAAAAAGAATGTTTTTAAAAGTGTAGAAAATGTGAATTTGGCAACCATTATTTCATATAGCGATGAATCAGGAAGACATCATTTTTTAGATGATTATGATAAAGGAGAATAAAATGTTTTCAAGATTTGAATTATTAGTAGGAGAAGATAATATCCAAAAGTTAAATCAGGCTCATGTCATTGTATTTGGCGTTGGTGGTGTTGGTGGATATGTTGTTGAAGCGTTAGTGAGAAGTGGTATTGGACATATCACGATTGTAGATAATGATGTTATCTCTTTGTCGAATTTAAATCGTCAAATTATCGCAACACAGGAAACCATTGGTCAAAAGAAAGTTGATGTGATGAAAAAAAGAATATTATCAATTCATCCTGAGTGTGATGTGACAACATTAGATATGTTTTATTTGCCTGAAACAGCTAATCAAATTGATTTATCACAATATGATTATGTGGTTGATGCCATAGATACAATCACTTCTAAAATAGAATTAGCTGTTCGTTGTGACCAAAAGATACCTTTGATCAGTTCAATGGGAACAGGAAATAAAATGAATCCAGCATTATTACAAGTCAGTGATATTTATAAAACATCTGTTTGCCCACTTGCTAAGGTGATGCGTAGAGAATTGAAGAAACGTCGTGTCAAACACTTAAAAGTTGTTTATTCTCAAGAATTACCAATGAAACCTTTTGCATCAGATGAAATAACCCATAAAAGAACTATTCCAGGAAGTACAGCTTTTGTACCTTCTAGTGCGGGACTTTTAATTGCCAGTGAAGTTGTTAAAGATTTGTTGAAATAAACAAATCTTTTTTCACATTTATGGATTATTGACATATGTTAAATTGAGGTGTAAAACATGCGTGAACAACTTCAATCTTATATTTATACAGAAAAATTTTTAGCTCAACTTTATCGTCGAGCAGCAGCTTTAGCTTCATCACAGGAAGAAAAAAATGCATTATTGGCTTTTGCTCAAAATGCTGAAACAAATGCCAATTACTTGAATTATTTTTATAAGTTAGAATATGGTGTTAACTTTGATCCAATGGTCCCAGAGATTAATTTACAGGGAGGATACAGGGCAGTATTAAATGAAATATTGAAACTTGAAATCAGTTCTTATCTTGAATATCGTAAACTCACATACAATCAAAGTAACAATGAGTTTAGAGAAACAGTGAGAGCTATTTCTGATACAAAGCTTGGACATATTTTAACAGTTTTAGCAATTATTACGAATTTGAATACTCCACAGACCAATGGCTAACAGTTTTGTTAGTCATTTTTGTATTCTTTTAGAAATATCGACTAAATATTTTCTTTGTTTTTGAAAAGTGATATACTAAGCTTACAAAGGAGGAGAAGATATGGGAGTCGTATATACGAATCGTAATCGAAAGAAATATATTGCTATTGGAGGTCTTGTAGCGATTGTTTTGATTGTGGCAGTAGTGTTATTCTTTTTATTATCAGGGAATAATAATGAATCCACATTAAAGAATTTTTATGCACAAATATCTGAAAAGAAATATGAAGATATGTACAATAGTCTAAGTAGAGAATCACAGAAATCTTATGATCAGCAAACATTTGTGGAAAGAAATCAGAATATTTATGAAGGTATTGAAGCAAGTAATTTTCAAATTGAAGTTACAGATGAAACTGATAATGAATTAACATATAATGTGAAAATGAATACGATTGCTGGAGAAGTTACTTTTGAAAATAAAACAACGATTAAAGATGGAAAAATTGTGTGGGATGATTCATTTATTTTTCCAGATTTAACGCAAAATGATAGAGTGAGAGTTTCAGAAGATGAAGCAATCAGAGGACAAATTTTAGATCGTAATGGAAAAATGTTGGCAGGACAAGGAGAAGCTTATTCTGTTGGTTTAGTAAGAGGTAAACTGAATGGCGAAAATGATTACGACCAACTGGCTGAGTTGTTAGGTTTAACAAAAGAAAGCATTCAAAAAACAATGAGTGCATCATGGATTCAAGATGATTCTTTTGTTCCATTAACAACAATTCCATCAACAGATACACAGTTAGAAAACCAATTACTACAAATTCCAGGAGTACAGCTCAATACAGTTGAAGTTCGTACTTATCCATATGGTGAAGTGACATCACATTTAACTGGATATATGCAACAGGTGACTGCTGAAGATTTAGAAAAACATCAAGGTGAAGGTTATACAGAAACATCAATGATTGGAAGAAGCGGTATTGAAGCAGCATATGAAAAACAGTTAAAAGGAACGAATGGGGCAACAATTTCAATTGTTGATGAGAATGGAAGTACAAAGAGTACAGTTGCTACGCAGGAAAAACAGGATGGACAGGATATTACATTAACGATTGATATTGATTTACAAAGAGATTTATATAATGCATTTGATGAAGATCAAAGTGCATCAGTTGCGATGAATCCAACAAATGGTGAAGTTTTGGCTTTAGTCAGCACACCATCTTTTGACAGCAATGATTTTATTTATGGTTTTTCAACGGAAGAATGGGATGATTTAAACAATGATGAAGATCAACCATTAACAAATCGTTTTAGAGCGACTTGGGTGCCTGGTTCAACAATGAAGGCTATAACAGCAGCCATTGGATTGGAAACTGATTCTTTATATGCATCTAAAGATTTTGGAGCTGAAATGAAATGGCAAAAAGATTCTAGTTGGGGAGATTATTTTGTCACAACTTTACATGCACCAAATCCAAATAATTTAAGAAATGCTTTAATTTATTCTGATAATGTTTATTTTGCGAAAGCAGCATTAGAAATTGGAAAAGATAATCTTGAAAAAGGATATAAATCTTTAATGATTGGAGAAAATATTCCTTTTGAATTGGCTCTTACAAAATCACAATATACAAGTGATTCATTTGATGATGAAATACTAATTGCAGATAGTGGATATGGACAAGGCCAGATTCTTATGAATCCAGTTCAAATGACATCTATTTATAGTTCTTTTATGAATGATGGTAAAATGATGACACCACATGTTGTGAAATCAACAGAAACATCAGTTTGGGCAGAACCATTTTCTAAAGAAACAACGGATGAAATCAAATCTGATTTGATTCAAGTTGTTGAAGACAATAATGGAACAGCACATGCTTTAAATAACAGTCAATATCAGTTAGCTGCAAAAACAGGAACAGCAGAGATTAAGGATTCACAAGATGATACAACAGGAACAGAGCTTGGATGGTTATCTGTTGCTTCTACTGATTCATCAAAACCAATTGTCATTACAACAATGGTAGAAGATGTCAAAGGTCGTGGTGGAAGTAATTATGTTGTTAATGGTGTTAAACAGCCACTGATGTCATATTTACAAAAATAACGGAGTGATGACTCCGTTTTTTAAATACTTTTTTTGAAAATATAAAATAGCTTTACTATAAAAATGAATATGTTATACTGATAGTGAGAAGAGATATTATTTTAAATATTTAAATTATTTTCATATCAAATAATATATTATAAAGATAAGGTAGGTGAAAAAGGTATGAAAAGAATAGGAATGTTTGTATTGAGTGCAGTTTTAGCTTTTGCTATGAGTGGATGTCAAGTCAATGACAATCAGGTTGATATGGTAGAGGTGGCAGAAAAATGAGTCAGTTATTCACAAGAAGTCATGCAAAAGGCAGAAGAAGATCCCAGTGATATTGCATCGCAAGAACAAATCTATCAGGATATGGAAGCTGAATTTCAAGATGTCATGGAAGAAGATACACTTAAAGATGTCCAAATAAAAATTGTGACATTTATCATGAATGAGTTATCATCGTATTCATTACCTGTCACAATTCAATCTGTTTCTATTCAAGAAGGTGATAGTCAAGTTTTGACAGTTAAATTCAAAGATCAAAACCAAAAACAGGGAGAAGTTATTTTAAGAATGCAGGAAAATAATGGAAAGATTTCTTATGTAGGAGTTTATGGAAAATGAATAGGAAAATAGATCAATTATTTATAAAGATACAATGGTTTATTATTTTGATAGCAGGTATATTTTTATTGCTTCATGGAGCGCATCAGAATTTAGTCATTATCATATGGATATTTTCCATATTATGCAATGCTTTTTGGGCAAGAGGAAGTCGTATTGCAAATGTAGAATATACTTATTTTCGTTTATTTCGTCGCTATCCAACAATTTGGTTAGCCATCAGAATGCTGTTGGTTGTGATGATGTCATTATTCGTTATTGGATATACAATATAAAAACATCTCAAATGAGATGTTTTTATATTGCAATTTCTTTTAATTTATTAATGAGCATATCAGGTAAAGTTTGTATATCTTCTATAAATAAACTGTTAGGATATGTTTTTGTAATTAATGGGGCAGTTTGAATACCAATTCCAATGACATCTATATTCTTATCTTTTTTATAAAGATGTGTTAATTCATGAATATGTTCAACACCATGAGTATCACCATCAGATAATACAAAAACAAAACCTTTTCTTTGTCTTTTATATTCAGCAAGTTTTTTTAATACATATTCTAAAGCTATATCCTCATGTGTTCCACCAGATGTATGCATTGCAAAGATACGATCTAACATATATCTTTTTTGACAGTCTTGAAAAGATATAATTTCAGAGAGTTGTACTTTGGTTTGTCCTAAAGCTTTATGAGATGAGATGCAAAAGGGGATTTTTAAAGTTTGTAATACTCTTGCCAGTTCAAAACAGCCTTTCATAGTATTGATTATTTTTTCTCCGCTCATTGATTCACTTGTATCGACAAGAATATAAACGCATAAATCTTTCTTTTGGCCTTGTTTATGTTCCTTAAAAACACGACCATCTAAAGTAGCACGGTAAAGATTTTGCTGATCTAAATGTCTACCATATTCTAATCTATGTTTTGTACGACTTTTAGAAGCATACATTCTTTCACGTTTAAACAGTCTTGCCAGTTTATTACTTCGAACTATACTTTCATGTTGACTTCTTAAAGCAATAATACCATATTGAGTTGGTGTTGTTCTTTCTAAAGGAGATAAAACAATAGATTGTTCAATAGTTGATTGATATGTTTGGGTTTGAAGCCTTTTTTCTGATTGTTTTCTTTGTTTTTCTTCACGTCTATGAATATCTTGTAAAATTTGATGATTATTTGTTTTTTCTGCTTCATTTTCTAGAGATTCAATACGTTGAAATTCTTCATCAGAAAGATTCATTTTGTATTTTGTTGGTGTTTCTTGTGGCTGAGTATCATTAGAAGTGTTATTTTGAAATTGAACAGCAATTTCACTGGACATTTGAGAAAAAAGACTGTTAGAGATGCCAGATATTTTAGAGCCGTTTTGAATAGTATCAATGATTTCTTTGACAGTTTCTTCCATAATAGGTGAACAGAGCTGTAAAATCATTTGAGCTATTTCTAAACGCTCAGTTGTATTATGGGTTTGTAAACGTCCCTTAATAGCAAGTTTTCTTATTTCAGTAAAATGCTGATGCAAATAGCGTGGCAGATAAACAATGCTATCATTTAATTTAAAGCGATAACCATAAGTGCAGATAGCCATTATTTCTTTAATGATTTTATCCATAAGAAATGAGGTGTCATGATGATTATGGTTTTCTTTCATAAAAGCCAGTATGATGGCTTGTCTGGCATACATTAAAGCATTCCATGTTTCAGGATATTCTATTCCCATAGCATTTTCAACAGCACCTTCTTCAATGGCTTTTAAGACTAATGGAAGATTGGTTTGATAGACATAATGGAAAAGAATATCTTTCAAATCACGATATTTGATTTCTTTATTTAAATATGCTTTGGCACTTTGATTGGCCATATCTAAAGCTTCAGTGGCTTTTTGATAGACATGGGATAGCACTTGAAAATCAGTATATAACAAAGAAGCCAGTTCGTGTAATTCCAGACCCTCCATAAACATGGCATAACCTTGAGGATGAAAGTTTGCAAGATAACGATAAGGGGCTTGTTCGCCTAAAATAATGAGTGCTTTTTGATTTTGGATTTGTGAATAATGCTGATTGCTTGTATCTATTTGTAATTGAACAGGCATTCTGGCATAGAGAGCAGCATTTTTTTTAAGTTTTCTTTTTTCATCTTGTGATAACATATTTTATACCTTTATGCTTCCTGTTCAACAAATTCATGAACGATTAATAACATCACTGAAGAAGCAGCACCGTTTGTTGATAAAATTTGACGAACATCTTCCAAATTAAGAATTTCATCATCTTCCTCAGCTAATTCAGAAATAATAGTGACTAGACTGGCACGTAATACATCACCATCTAAGTCAACTGTTTTATTAGCCCAGTTTAATAAGGTTCTCAAGTCAATTCTTTGTGTTGTTTCATTTCCTTCGTTTATAATAACATTATTGAAAGCATCGAGTAATGATGCCATTTGAGTTGCTGTTTTTAAGTCGATATCTGTTTCCTTGACAATAATTTGTGCCATTTTATCAATAGGTAATTGACTGATTTTTATTTTATTTTGAATACGTGATTTATGAGAAAGGTTCATTTCATTCGTTCCAGCATAACCAATATTCATACTTTCAGCAAATCTAAACAAAGGATGTGCATGAATAATTTCACCATTATCTAATATTTTTTGCTTTGTACCATCGAGAACATCATTTAATGAAGAAATAATATCACTATCAACCATATTAATTTCATCAAAAATAAACATTCCACCATATTTCATCATTAAACTTAAAGGACCATATTCAAAAACAGTTTCACCATTTCTTAAAACATATTTTCCAAATAATGTTGATTCATCAATAGAACGACTTCCAACCATTTTCAGTGATGGTAAACCTAATGCCCCAGCAACACAAAGTAATTTGGTTGTTTTACCAGTTCCTGAAGGACCATAGTATAAACAAGACCAAGTTTTTCCTCTTTGAAACGATTTGATTAAATCAAAATCATTTTGATCTAAAAAATGACGATTTTGCATATATAAACGTTCATTATCTTTAATAGATTCCTGTAAAAATAATGGAAGCTTTTGTTTTTCCTGATCACTATAAAGAGGATTGATATCTAAAATAGTATAAGAAGCTGTGGATAAAGACTCATAAATTTTTTCTTGAGATTGTAAATCAAGTAAGAGATTTTGAGGATCTTTTTGAAACAGAAAGGTTTCACATAATGATTGTGTATTAAATGTAATATGTTGATGTTGCATAAATTCTTCAACAGAATCATAATGTAAAGATAAGAAACAGTCAGGTTGATTCATCATTTCTTTTACAAGTTCAATGAGCCTATTTGCTATATGTAAAACATATTTATATTCATTGGCATCCCATTGTTGACCATGCTCATGTTGTGACATATCAATATGACGCCAATTTTCATAAATATCAGCAAATTCTTCAATCTGATATTGATTATATAAGTAATTAATAGCTGTTAAAAGTAAACGATATAGACTATCGCTTTCTTCATTGATAATTGCCATAATAAAACGATGCTCATGAAAAGAATATTCTAAATAAGCTTCTATTTTATTTTGATGAGTGATTTGAAATAAAAGAGAATGCTCATGGATAAAAACAAAAACAAAATCATGTTGATAGTGACTATGAACAATACCTTGTATAGCTTTAGCGGTATCATGTTGATAAGGATATGTTGTGTGAGGGATGAGCTCATCTGTGCTTTCAGTCCCATATAGAATCATGTCACTATGATATCCTGGTGAGATTGAATAGGGTTTAAATTGTTTAAGTGTATCAAGTATCATATATCTTACTCCTTTTCTGTTTCATATTATAACATGTATCAGATATATCACAAATTATGTGCTTATATAAATAAAAAAACGATCATAAGATCGTTTACTTGAAAAATGGTGACCTGTACGGGATTCGAACCCGTGAATGCATGCGTGAAAGGCATGTGAGTTAACCGTTTCTCCAACAGGCCATAAAAATGGCGCTTGAAGTAGGACTCGAACCTACGACCGATCGGTTAACAGCCGATTGCTCTACCAACTGAGCTATTCAAGCGTATGGAGCGGGTGATGGGAATCGAACCCACGTAGTCAGCTTGGAAGGCTGAAGTTCTACCATTGAACTACACCCGCAAAAGAATGGTGCCCAGGGCCGGAGTCGAACCGGCACGGATTTTAAGGTCCGCAGGATTTTAAGTCCTGTGCGTCTACCAATTTCGCCACCTGGGCATATGTGCTTTTAATGGTGACCCGCAGGCGACTCGAACGCCTGACCCTCTGATTAAAAGTCAGATGCTCTACCTACTGAGCTAGCGGGTCAAAAGATGGTGGGGAGGGGCGGATTCGAACCACCGAACCGAAAGGAACTGAGTTACAGTCAGCCGCGTTTAGCCACTTCGCTACCTCCCCGTATATGGTGCCGGCTAAAGGACTTGAACCCTCA
>NZ_NFLY01000020.1:0-42533 GCF_002161155.1 Massilimicrobiota sp. An105 | reverse complement strand
TCATACAACAACCTCCCAATAAAAGTGAGGTTATATCATAACATAGATTTTTGAATATGTCCTGTATACAGGACATATTCAACTTGGATATATTAAGACATTATCATATTTGAATCATAGTTTTTGTTAAATTATGTTTATTTTGTTGTGATAAAGTCAATAAATTGGTATAATTATTTTCGAGAAATAATTAAGGAGTTGAATAATATGAGTAATGTTACACTTGTCGTAATGGCGGCAGGAATAGGAAGTCGATTTGGAGGTGGAATCAAACAGTTAGAACCAGTAGGACCAAATGGAGAAATCATCATGGATTATTCTATTTATGATGCTTTAGAAGCTGGATTCAATAAAGTTGTCTTTGTCATTAGAAAAGATTTAGAAAAAGACTTTGATGAAATCATTGGTCAAAGAATGAAGAAAAAAGTGCATGTTGAATATGCCTTTCAAGAAATAGACGATATTCCTGAACAATATAAGGATAAATTTACAGGACGTACAAAACCTTGGGGAACTGGACAAGCCATTTTAGCTTGTAAAGAACTTGTTCATGAACCATTCCTTGTCATTAATGCAGATGACTATTATGGTAGAGAAGCTTATCAGGAAGCTTATCGTTATTTGACACAGGAACACCCTCAAGATCCAATGCCAATATGCATGGTTGGATTTATCTTGAAAAATACATTAAGTGATAATGGTGGAGTGACAAGAGGTGTATGTCAAGTTAAAGATGACCAATTGGTAGATATTGTTGAAACACATAATATTGAAAAGATTGATGGAAAAGCAGTGGTAGAAGGAAAAGAGATAGATTTGGATTCAGCAGTATCAATGAATATGTGGGGATTATATCCAGAATTCTTTGATATTCTAGAAAAGGGATTTGATGATTTTCTAGCAGAAACACCATCTGATAATCTGAAAGCTGAATATTTGTTACCAACGATTATAGGTGATTTATTACATAACAATAAAGCCAAAGTCACAGCATTAAAATCACATGATGAATGGTTTGGTGTAACATATAAAGAAGATAAAGATTATGTCAAAGACAATATACAATTATTAGTGGAAAAAGGATTATATCCACAAAAACTTTAAAACCATAGTGTTGCTATTTAATAGAAAAGAGGTCTATGATGAGTACACAATATTCTATAAAGGTATTTCCTTCAGGTAGAGGACGTGATGTCTATCGAAATATTGAAATCTGTGGGGATGAAACATTAGATCAATTATGTAAGACTATCTTAGATGCTTTTGATTTCATAGATGAGCATTTATATGAATTTTGTATGGATAATCGTCAATATAGTACTGATGCATATTATGCAACTATGATGGAGCAAGAACCATCAACAGATATCGCTCTTGATGAGCTTGGACTTTATAATGGTCAGAAATTTTTACTTCATTATGATTTTGGGGATGACTGGATATTTCATATTAGAGTGTTAAATATTATTGAAGTCAAGGAAAGTTTTGAACCACGTATTATCAAATCTAAGGGATATATTTCTCAATATCCTGATTATGATGATTGGCATGAATAAAATTTATTATGAGAGCAAGATGTGAGATTTATCTTGCTTTTATTTTGTTGTAGATTATGTTTCAAATAAATACGATAAATGAAGATTATTTTTTTAAATATGAAATTTCATTGACAAAAATAAACGAGGGGGGGGTACTATATTTATAGTAGAATACAAACAATAATAAAGAATGGTTCTGGTGCTTTGTTAGTTTTTATTCTACTGAATATTATGGGAGGATATACAATGAAAAAGACAAGAAAAATTTTAGCATTAGGTTTGTCATTAGTAATGATGCTTGCGCTTTGTCTAACTGCTGGAACTGTTAATGCAGCAGGTGATGTTGCTTCTAAGGAAGTTTCTACTGCTAAAGCATTTAAAGAGGCATTTGAAAACGATACAGATGGTGAAATTCGAATAACGGGTTCTTTTACTATTACTGAACCTATGAATACTAATCCAATACCAAAGACAATTATTGATGAAAGGGCAAATCCAGGTACGGGTTATTTGGCTAATCTGATAAATATTGATAGTCAAGAGCATTATGTATTTGACAATGTAGTTTTCGAAGCAAATGAACATACAAAAAACTTATTATCAGTCAATGGTGGTGCAATCGTAACTATTATGAATTCAACATTTAATCATCAAAAAGCTAGTGATGGGGCACCAGTTATTATTAATAAATCAGAAGCATATTTTACTGGTGTTAATACTTTGAATTTAGGAGAAAAATCTTGGTATGGCATTAATGTTGATGGAGATGAAGATCACGGATACGCTAGTTTTAGTAATGGAACAATTGTATGCCATACAGTTGACAGCAATCCTACTCAGTCAGTAGTGTGTACAGATAATTTTGGGTGGGTTGATTCATTGAATTTATCTACAGTCATGACTGATGATGGTAAATCACGTCAACTTGCTTATGTCAACGCAGGTGATTTAGTTGACTTTATAGCTGCTAAAAAAGATAAGAATGTTGTAGAAGTTAACATTAGAGAAGACATTCCATTAAAAGAAACATTCAATATAAGTGAAGCGATGACAATTATAGGTGATGGTGGTGCTTTTGTTGCTGATAATTTCACGACAAAAGATAATGTTGTCACAGTGACTTCAAAAGGTGTTCAATTAGATAATGTTAAGATTGTGACTGATGAATCAACAAAGAGTGGTTTACATATTTATGGTGGTGAAGTAACAGCTACTCATTTAACTGTTGATAACAGAAATACTGCTGGTGGAGCTGCTGTTGTATTAAATGGTGGTCAACTTGATTTAAATGGTACAACAACATTCCAATTAGGTGAAAACTCTTGGGGTGCTATTAATATTGATAATAGATCAAATGTTGATCCTGTATTAAATATTGCTAATAATGCTACAATCAATGTGTCATCACCAGATGAATCTGTAGGATTATATTATGTTGATGCTGATAAACAAGATTCAATTTTATTAGAAAATGTAGTGAATTTACCAGAAACTGTTACAGTTACTATGAATAATAAAGAAGTGACTGTTAATAATGGTGTGATTACAGAACCAACACAACCAACTGATCCAACGACTCCAGGTGAAGATTCAAAGCCAGAACAACCAGAACAACCAGAACAAGAAACAATTACAATTACAATGAAAGCTATTGTTGATGGTAAAGAAGTCAACTTAGAAGAATTAGGTTTAACATTAGAAGATACTCAAATTAAAGGAATTGCAAAAGGATCAGTTTTAAGTGAAGCTGATTTAAAAGAATTAGATTCAATGAAAGATGGTTTCAACTTTGAAGGATATACATTTAAAGGATTCTTCTTAGATGTTGAAGGAACAGAACCTTTAAAAGCAAGTGTACCATTTAATGAAGATACAACAATTTATATGATTTGGGATAAAAATATTGATGTAACTGTAACTCCAAATCCAGAAGATACAGATAAACCAGTTCAAGATACAACAACAAACAAACCAGAACAAAAACCTGCTGAAAGTGATAAAACAGTAAAGACAGATGATAATTCACAAACTATTTTATATGGTTTAATGCTTTCTTTATCTATTGTGGGAACTGGAATTGTCGTTCTTAATAAAAAAAGAGAAAAATTATTAAATAAATAATGATTTTATGGGCGATGCACAATCATGAGATATGATTTGTATCGCCTTTTTTACTTCATATTTTATTAAACTACACATTTGTAGAAATTCGTAGTAAAATAGAGATATCAAAGGAGGAATTTTGTTATGAATAATTTTAGTGAAGATTTAAAAAAGGTTTTATTAGCAGGAATTGGTGCTGTTGCTGTGACTGCTGAAAAATCTAAAGAAGTTGTTGAAGACTTGGTGAAAAAGGGAGAATTAACTGTTGAGCAAGGAAAGGTTTTGAATGAAGAATTAAAGCATAATGTTGCTGAAAAATTAAGAAAACCAGTCAGTGTAGAAACAGTAGAAAAAGATTTACAGAATATGGACGTAGAAGACTTGGAAACTTTAAAAGCAAAGATTGAAGAATTACAAAAAGCAAAGAATGAAACAAACGAATAATTTAAGTACAAAACGACGTCTTGCACAAATTCTGACAATACTGAGAAAACATCATTTAGCAAAGGGCATTGATCCCGTTAAATTTAGGATGATTTTAGAGGATCTAGGACCAACATTTGTAAAGATTGGTCAAATTATGGCTTCCAGACAAGATATGTTTTCTCAGCGTTATTGTCGAGAATTAGTCAAATTAAGAGATAATGTTGCACCTATGAGCATTGAAACAGTCAAGACTGTGATTGAAAATGAATATCAGGAAGATTTGAATGATGTATTTTTAGATTTTGATATTGTGCCATTAGGAAGTGCTTCCATTGCACAAGTACATAAAGCAACATTAAAAGATGGACGCCATATTGTTGTGAAGGTTCAACGTCCTGGCATTTATGAAATGATGGAAAGAGATATTTCATTAATTCGTAAAGCTGTGAAAATCTTAAAATTAAATGATGTTTTAGGAAGTGTTGTTGATTTAAATATTGTATTAGATGAATTTTGGCATACAGCTAAAGAAGAAATGGATTTTTTAAATGAAGCGCATTATGCAAAAAGGTTTTCTCATTTACATCATGATATTCAATACATTGATGCTCCAGAAATCATTGATGATTACAGTACAAGTAAAGTTCTGGTAATGGAATATATTGATGGTTATGAAATAGATGATCGTATCACCCTTAAAAATGCTGGCTATGATTTAAAAGAAATTGCCGCAAAATTAGCTGAAAATTATATTAAACAAATTGTAGATGATGGCTTTTTTCATGCTGATCCTCATCCTGGGAATTTAAGAATTCGAGATGGGAAGATTGTCTGGATTGATTTTGGAATGATGGGTATTTTAAATCGTGCTGATAAGGATTTAATGAGGGATGCTGTTTTGGCTATTGGACAAAATGATACCCAAAAGCTTGTTGATGTGATTTTAACATTGGGAGAACATGATGATCGTATTGACTATGCTTTATTTTATGATAATATTGAAACTTTTATGAAGCATTATGTATCAATGGATTTAACAGATATCAATTTAGGTGATGTTGTGCAGGAAATCTTTGTGATAGCTCATAAGCATCGTATATCTATGCCTAAAGGTGTTAGCATGCTGGCAAGAGGCTTGGTAACGATTGAAAGTACTGTTATGCTTATTGATCCCCATATTAGCATTTTAGAAATTGCTGCCAATCATGTGGCTAATCATATATCAAAGAAATTGGATTATAAAAAAGAACTCACAAAATCAGCAAAAAAACTTTATAATTCTAGTCAGAATATTTTAGATTTACCGGGTCAGATATCAGATATTATGCGTATGCTGATGAAAGGAAGACTCAAGGTGAATCTAGATATTATGGAATCCAGTGTACCTATGACAGCTATTAATCATATGGTTAATAAACTTGTTGTGGGAATTGTCAGTGCAGGTTTATTGATGGCAAGCAGTATGTTATGTACGACTCAAATGACACCTAAAGTATTTGGTATTCCAGCTCTTGGCTTCATTGGATATATGACTGCCGTTGGACTTGGTATCTGGCTATTATTGACAGTTTTAAAAGAAAGAAGACAGAAAAAATAACTGTATTCATTTATGTAAAAATGAATACAGTTTGTTTTTATTTTTGACAATAATTGTTTTATATTGAATGAGTATCATTTTTTCTTTCACAAATTCATTTAATACTTTGGTCACAGTGACACGTGATAAACCAAGTAATGAAGCAATTTCTTCATGAGAATATGTGATTTCATGATGATGATAGTGATCCATCTGATCTAATAAAAAAGCAGCGACTTTTTCATATCGATTATATGTATAGGATCTTTTGATCATGGCTGTCAGATAATCACATGTTTGAGATAAAGATTGTAAAATATTGATGAGTAAATCCTGTGATTGTTGAAGATAAGGATAGAGGTGCTTAGGATAACAGGCAATAACTTCAACATCACTTATCGCTTGAATGGTTGTTGGACGCTTCGATTGACTGATAAAGGCAGATTCACCAAAAATATCTCCAGATTGTAAAATATCCATAGTGACTTCTTTTCCATTAGAATTCATAACATAGACTTTTACTTTGCCATTTAAAATCAAATATATTAAATCAGCATCATCTTCCTGCATATAAATGATATCTGAAGGTTGATAAACTTGTTTTTGACCAGCTTCTATAAAATATTGAAAATATTCTTTTTTTATTTTCATAGACTTCTCACCACTTTTCTTTTTAATTGTAACATAGATTACATTTTAAAGAAAGCAGATATGATAAAGTCTTGAGCGAGGTGAGGAATATGAAACAAAAAGTTTTGAATTTGATTTATATTATTGTTGGAAATATTTTAATTGCTTTAGCAGTCAATACATTAATTTTAGAAAATCATATTATTGTAGGGGGAACTTCTGGGATTGGAAATGTCTTAAATTATTATTTTCATATCCCTGTTTCATTAAGTGTTGGATGCTTAAACGTTTGTTTATTTTTAATAGGATTATTTTTCATTGGAAAAAAATTTGCCATGACAACATTAATCTCTACATTTTTATTTCCAATTGTATTACAATTCTTTGAAACACATGCCATGTTTCATCATTATTTAAATGATCCATTATTAGCTGCTATTTTAGCTGCTTGCTGTGTAGGTGTAGGTATTGGTTTGATTTTAAGAGCAAATGCTTCTACTGGGGGAGTCGATATTTTAGCTATTTTATTAAATAAAAAATTAGGCTTCCCTGTACATATTGTCTTAAACTGCATTGATTTATCTATTTTGGTTTTACAGTTTACTTTTAATGATACAACACATGTGATTTATGGAATTATGATTGTTATGATTACAGCTGTTGTATTAAATAAAACATTAACACAAGGAACAAGTCTTGTACAATTAACAGTCATCAGTGATGAATATGAAACAATCAAAGAATCTATTTTACATGAGTTTGATGCCGGTGTAACTCTTTTAGCAAGTGAGAAAGGTTATACAAAAGAAAATTCTAAACTTATTTTATCTGTTCTTCCATATCGTAAATTACCATCTATTAAAGCAAAAATTCATAAAATTGATCCCTATGCTTTTGTGATTGTCTCTCACGTAGAAGAAGTCGGTGGTAAAGGATTTACATTAGAAAAAAGAAATGCCTAAGTTCCTTTGGGAACTTTTTTATATGATGATGGAATGGAAATTGATGACCAAATATTGAAAGTGCAAATGCTTTGCACTTTTTCTTTTTTTATGCTAGACTAACATTAGTTAGTTAAAGCTAACTAAGACATATAGAATTACAAAAGTTTCAAATATAAAAGGAGGTCATATATATGTCATTAATTGGAAAAGAAATTAAAGAATTTAAAGCACAAGCTTATCAAAATGGAGAATTTAAAGAAATAACAAAAGAAGATCTTTTAGGAAAATGGAATGTTTTATTTTTCTATCCTGCCGATTTTACTTTTGTATGTCCAACAGAATTAGAAGATTTAGCAGATAAATATGAAGAATTTAAGAAAATCAATTGTGAAATTTATTCAGTATCATGTGATACACACTTTGTTCATAAAGCATGGCACGATACATCTAAACGTATTCAAAAAATTCAATATCCAATGTTAGCTGATCCAACAGCCACTTTAGCAAAAGATTTGGATGTTTATATTGAAGCTGATGGATTGGCTGAGAGAGGAACATTTATTTTAAATCCTGAAGGAAAAGTTGTAGCTTATGAAGTGATTGCAGGAAATGTAGGACGTAATAGTGATGAATTATTAAGACGTGTTCAAGCTTCACAATTTGTTGCGGAACATGGTGATGAAGTTTGTCCAGCCAAATGGCAACCAGGTGAAGAAACATTGAAACCATCATTAGATTTAGTAGGAATATTATAATGTCTAAGATTTATGATGCGATTATCGTTGGTGGAGGCCCAGCTGGGCTCTCTGCCGCTATATATCTTGCTAGAGCAAAATATAGTGTCCTGGTTTTAGAAAAAGAAAAATTTGGTGGACAGATTACCATAACATCAGATATTGTGAATTATCCAGGCGTGCTGGAAGATTCTGGTGAAGGTCTTACAATCAAAATGAGAAAGCAGGCTGAAAACTTTGGTGCATCTTTTCAAAAGGCCCATGTCAAAAGTCTTCACTTACAACAACCTATCAAAAAGGTTGAAACTGATCAAGGGATTTTTGAATCTGTTGGTCTCGTATTAGCTCCAGGAGCACATCCTAGAAAGCTTGGTTTCCCTGGTGAAAAGGAATATCAGGGACGTGGAATTGCCTATTGTGCGACTTGTGATGGGGAATTTTTTGAAGGATGTCCAATCTTTGTTATTGGGGGAGGTTTTGCAGCCTGTGAAGAAGCTCTCTTTTTAACACAATATGCTTCAAAAGTAACAATGATTGTGAGAGAAGAAGATTTCACATGTGCCAAAACAATTGCTGATCAAGTGCGTGCTCATGATCAAATAGAAACGATTTTTGAAACAGAAATTGTGGAAGTTGGTGGGCATGACACGATGGAATATGCTGTTTTTAGAAATAATCGTGATCAGTCATTATGGCGTTATGATGCTTCAACACAAGGACGTTTTGGAATCTTTGTTTTTGCTGGATATGTTCCACAAAATGAATTATTTCAAGATCAGCTGGCATTAAATGCCCAAGGGTACTTAATCACTGATCGTCATCAAAAAACAAGTATGGATGGTGTTTATGGTGCTGGTGATATTTGTGAAAAAGATTTACGTCAGGTTGTGACTGCTGTCAGTGATGGTGCTATTGCTGCAACATCTTTAGAAAAATATATCACGACAACAAAAGACAAATTTGATATCCAAACAATAGCTTATCAAAATCATTCTCAAAAACCAAAAAGTTCAAAAGTGGATGATTCTTCCATGTTTATCAGTCAGGATATCAGAGAACAGTTACAACAGATTTTCAACAAATTCACAAAAGATATTTATTTAATAGGTCAATTATCAACAAATCCTTTTTCATTAGAAATGAAAAACTTTATGGAAGAGCTGGCTTCATTAAGTCCACATATTCACAATGTTTATCAATCTGTTCAAGAGCATCCTCAAATCATTTTATGTGATAGTAATCAAAATGATTTAGGTGTACATTATCATATGGTACCAGGTGGTCATGAGTTTAATTCGTTTATACTTGCTTTATACAATATCGCAAGTCAAGGACAGCCATTGGATCAACACGTCATAGAAAGGATTCAATCATTAAAATCACATCAGATTCAAGTGTTTGTCTCTTTATCTTGTACAATGTGTCCAGAAGTTGTTCAGGCAACACAACGTATAGCTTTGCTTCATCAGGATATCCAAACATCTATTTATGATTTATCACATTATCCTGAATATAAAGAACAATATCAAATAATGAGTGTACCATGTATTGTGATTGATCAACAACATGTCTTGTTTGGAAAAAAGACAATGGAAGAGATGATACAGGTATTAGAAAAGCTTCAGTCAAAATGAAGCTTTTTTGTTTGTTTACCCATACCATTTTGATAAAAAGACATAACTTATATTGAGGTGAATGAAATTGGATTTTAATGAAAATCAATATGACATGTATGATCCATACAACCAGCGTGTTATGATTCAGCCATGGTTCTGGTGGTGGTTTTTCCCACCACAATTTTTCCCACCAGGTCCTCCAAGACCTCCGCATCCTCCAGGACCACCTAGACCGCCAAGGCCACCAGGTCCTCCAAGACCTCCACAGCCACCAAGACCGCCAAGACCACCTGGACCACCAGGATCACCAAGGCCTCCTTATCCAAGAGAATATATGTAAAAAGGCACTATCAATTTGTGCCTTTTTGTGATTTTTGTTTTTTTTCAAGTTTGACGTATTCAATACAAGCGACACCAATAGCCCCAGCTAAATCTAACATCAGATCTTTCATCGTATCATTGAGAGCTTCATGCCCCTGTAAAGGAATATCATCTTCGTCATACAGTGTAGAACGAGTTGTTTCCATATATTGCTGATTATTTGTTTTGAAAATATCATCAACAGTATATTCACCAATTTCCCATATGGCTCCAATGGCTAAAGCTACACATACAACAATCAGACTCATAAATAAAGGTGATACAGATAGAGGAATGCGATATTCCTGATCAAGATATTGAATGACTATAAAACCAACATAAGCAATGACAACACCTGAAAAAGTATGCAAAATAGAATCCCAATAAGGAATACGTCCATAAAAGTTTAAAACATCACCTAAAATAAAACCACTAAATGCAAAAGTGATTAAAATAAAATCTAATAAATGTGGGATTTCAAAATGATATATATCTTGAATAAACTGAGGAATACGTAAAACAAATAACATAGCCACTAATTGGACAATAGTGAAAATTAAACGTCCTTTATTATCAGCAGTGCGTGTAAATAATAAAAATACAGCAATTCCTAACATCAAGACAACGCTCCAGAAAATCAATTTTCTTGCGATAATTAAATAATAAGGTTTTTTTTCTTTTAACTTTGTTTTCATAAATCCTCCCCCATATTGCCTATATCATATATGACAATTATGAACTTTCCATAAATTCCTGACATATTTGTTGCCATTCTATTAAAAGTTTATCTAAAGAATAGGCAGCATTAGCAGGAGAAGTTGAAGGTAAACATATATCTTTTTGATGTGTCAATTCATAACAATACTTCATATACAGCTGATGCGCTTTTTTTCCATTGGTATAAATATGTGTAATATGTGTATCTTTTAATAAACCCGCAATATCATTGACAATGACATTTTGAATTGAGCTGTCACTAGAACCATGAATATCACAGCTTTGAATCACATCCCATAATGCAATATGATTTTCAAGTAGAAAATTCTTTTTTTCTTCAATCGTTAATAATGGCTCATGGTGATAAAGCGTAGCCAGAACTTTCCAGAAACGATTTTGTGCATGATGATAAAAAAACTGAGCTTCACGTGATTTGACAGAAGGAAATGAACCTAAAATAAGAATTTGTGAATCCTGATTATAAATAGGAGGAATGTTGTGTATTGCGAACATGTTTTCACCACCTTTTCATTTATTATAACAAATTTTATAAATTCATTTTACAAAAAAAGAAAAAAGGTATATGATAAGTATGTAGATGATGTCAATTCTATAACCGGTTTTCAAAACTGAATAACGTCTTTGGGGCAGGGTGTAATTCCCTACCGATGGTGATAGTCCATGACTCGCTGATAGCGACTGATCTGGTGAAATTCCAGAACCGACGGTATAGTCCGGATGAGAAAAGACAAATTCTATGCAACTTAGACATTTTTTTGTTTAAGTTATTTTTTTTTAGAAAAAAGGAGATAGAAAAATGAAAACAAAAAAATTAAACGTCAAAAAAATAGCTTTGATTGGCATGTTGGGTGCATTGGGTGGCCTTTTAATGTTGATCAAAACACCACTTCCATTTATGCCACCATTTATGGATTTTGATCTGGCAGCATTACCAGAAATCATTGGTGGATTTGCCCTGGGACCGGTGGCAGCTGTTTTGATTGTCATTGTCAAACTGATTGTCAAATTAGCTATTTTAGGAACCAGTACAGCATTTGTAGGGGAGCTTTCTAATTTTATTGTAAGTGTTGCCTATGTATTACCAGCTGTATTGATTTATGATCATCATAAAGAAAAGAAATCAGCATTACAGGGTATGATTATTGGAACAATTGTGTGTACACTGGCAGCTGTGATTTCTAATGTTTATATGATTATCCCATTTTATGCGAATATGATGGCTGGGTGGTCAGTGGATACAATTGTAGACATGTGTCATGCTGTTTGTCCTTTGGTGAATGATATCTGGACTCTCGCATTGTTTGGCGTTGTCCCATTTAATTTAATTAAATGTGGTGTGACTTCAGTGATTACTTTTATTGTGTATAAGAAAATCAGTGTACCACTTAAAAAATTTGTGAAAGCTGGGATGTAGACAATGAAAGTCAAAAAAATAACAACTATTGGCATTCTTTGTGCATTAGCCATGATTGTAAACTTGTTTGCCTTTATGCCTCTTGTTCCTACTGTCACATGGCTGACTTATGATCCTAAAGATATTATAATTGTGATTGGTGGTTTTATATATGGTCCAATGACATCTTTGATTATGAGTGGCATCTGTTCAGTGCTGGAAATCATGATCAAAGGTGGAACAATCTTAGATGTTTTCATGAATATGATTTCAACCTGTTCATTTGCTTGTGTCGCAGCAGCAGTTTATAAACATAAACATACAAAACAGGGAGCCATGATTGGCTTGTTATTAGGGGTGGTTGTAACTGTTATAAATATGACGATCTGGAATTATATTGTCACACCAATTTATTATGGTATGCCTCGAGCAGCAGTTGTAGCATTGTTGTTACCTGGTATTATTCCATTTAATATATTAAAAGCTGGACTTAATGCCGGAATCACTTTATTTGTATATAAGAGTGTTGTAGCTATTTTACGTCATACTCATTTTATTGAAGCAAGTGGACAACCTACTTCCCAAACGAAGTCATTGGTCTGGGTTGGACTGTTTATTACAATATCTATAATCTGTATTGTTTTAGCTATTCAAAATATTATTTAAGGAGTTGAAGGTATGAACTTTTTAGAAGCCAAGACTTATTTATTTGAAAAATTGGCACCATCAAAAATTATGGCACTGGCATCAAGTGTCAATGATTATGTTATGGTTAGAAATGTCAGTTGTTTAATTTATAATGATGCAATTTATTTTAAGACTGATAAAAATTTTAGAAAGACAAAGCAGTTATATAAAAATCCTCGTGTGGCTTTATGTTATAGTGGCATTCAAGTTGAGGGTAAAGCAGAGATTTTAGGATTAGTTATTGATGAACCAGGACGTCAATTTGAAAAATTATATCAGAAATATTTATGGGGAAGCTATAATGCTTATAGTCATAAAGAAGATGAAATTTTAGTAAGAGTTGAACCTGTTTTTGTAGAAATATGGGATACTGATGAAAAGAATCAGGCTTTTCAGACTTTTATTGATTTTGAAAAAGAAAGTGTAGAATATTGTCAGTATGATGACAAAAAATAAGAAAATAATGATTATTTCTCTTTTTTCATGAAAAATTCATAAGTATTTTCTATAATCATGGTGTACTTTTACTTTGTAATTGTATAAATAGTGTGTATAATGGTTATGTTAGAATTTAATGAAGAAAGAGGGATTTCATGAAAAAACTCATTAAGGTGTTACTTTCAAGAAGATTGTTATTGATTATTACACTCATTGCGGCAATTGTTTTTACTGCCGTTGCCTTTGAGTTAAGTATACTTCCATTAAAATATTTTATACCATTGATTGTGATTATTTTCTTGTTAGCTTTTTTATTTTATCGTCTAGCTAGAGATAAAAATGATCGTCATCCTATCAAGGTTGCGCTAATGAAATTATTGAATGTCTTACTTGCTATTGTCTTAATTATAGCGTCTTTATCTTTGATGAAGGGTTCAAACTTTATTTCTTCTATTACGGGAGGAAATGAAGAAATCATTGAAATGAATGTGGTTGTCTTAAAAGATTCTGCCTATAACTCTATAGATGATTTAAAGGGACAGCCTTTTGGAGCGCATCAGGGCGATGCTGTGAATATCAATAAAACAGAAACAATGATTGAAGATGATATTGGTGAGATTGTTGTAACAAACTATAGTACAAACAATGAGCTTGTGGCAGCGTTATTGGATCATGAAATGAGTGCTATTATTGTTAAAGCGGTAGATTTAGAGTCTTTTGATTCTATTGAAGATAAGTTTAATGAAAAGATCAGAATTATTCAAAAATATGAAATCAAGTTACCAAAAGTAGCTGCAAATAGTGCTAAGGTGACTCAAGAACCATTTGTTGTCTTTATTAGTGGTAGAGATAAAGAAGGACCAATTAATACATTCTCATTATCTGATGTGAATATGATTGCGGCTATTCATCCTCAAACAAAACAAGTTCTATTAGTGAGTATTCCTAGAGATTATTATGTAGATATTAAAGGCATTGAGGGTGTAGAGGGTCAAGATAAGTTAACTCATAGTGCTAAAGGTGGAATTGATGCGACAATTCAGACTGTAGAAAATTTAGTTGGTGTAGATATGAACTATTATGCTAAGTTTAATTTTACATCATTTATGAATGTAATTGATGCTTTAGGTGGTATTGAAGTGACTGTGCCTAAATATGATGTGATTGGTAGAGATGATGGTGTCTTTACAACACGATTAGATAAATATACAATTAAACCTGGAAAACAGACTTTTGATGCAAAACATGCCTTATCATTTGTCCGTGAAAGATATGCCTTTGTTGATGGGGATGAAGTTCGTGGAAAGAATCAGATGTTAATGTTGAAAGCTATTATTAAAAAATGTTGTTCACCAAGTATTATTACGAACATGGATAGTGTTTTTGAATCTTTATCAGATAGTTTTGAAACCAATTTAAGTGCTGATGATATCAAATCATTAATTAATATGCAAATTAATGATATGGCTTCATGGGATGTTCAATCTTATCGTTTAACAGGAGATGCTTCACAGAGAGTTTTTGAACTTGCGACAGTCGGTGATGTGACATCTGTTAATGCAAATGGTGTTTATGTCACACAACCTGATGAACAATCTGTGGCTCAGGCAAGAGAATATATTCAACAAGTTATGAATGGTGAAATTGTGAAAGTGACTGAAGAATCATCTGACAGTGATTCTACACAGGACAATACAACTTCAACAGAAGAAAATACAACAATTGAGTAAATGAATTGCTTAATTGAAAAACATATGCTAATATAAAGAAAATACAATGAAAAGAAAGAGTAAATGGATTGTTGATGACGTAGAGAGTTCTTGGCTGGTGAAAAAGAAATCATGACACCATTGAATACATCTTGGAGTAGGTGGCTGAAATAAAAGTAGGTTTACACGGGAATGCCCGTTACAGCATCAAAGTATGAACCTGATAGACAGGCGTACTTGTTAAGGCTTATATAGTGATATATAAGTGAATTAAGGTGGTAACACGATGGTTCCTCTCGTCCTTATGGTGGGAGGGACTTTTTGATTATAAGGAGGTTAAGAATATGATTATTGTTTTAAAACCCAAAGTATCTAAACATGAAATTCAAGATTTGGTAGAGAAAGTAGAAAGCTATGGATTAACAGCTCATGTATCTCAAGGAACAGAAACAACAATTATTGGAATGATTGGAGATGTCACAAAGGTTGATCCTAAACAACTGGAAGTTTCACCTGTTGTCGATCATGTGATGCGTGTCAGTGAACCTTATAAACTGGCAAACCGTGCCTTTCATCCAGAAGATTCCATCATTGATGTTGCCGGTGTCAAGGTTGGTGGAGATCATCTGGCATTGATTGCAGGTCCATGTTCTGTTGAATCCAAGGAACAGGTTATCATGATCGCCAAAGCTGCCAAGGCAGCAGGAGCCAACATGTTAAGAGGTGGTGCATTCAAGCCAAGAACATCACCTTATGCTTTCCAGGGAATGGGAACAGCTGGATTGGATATCTTGTTAGCTGCAAAAGAAGAAACAGGATTACCCATTGTGTCAGAATTAATGAGTGCTGAGTATATTGAAGAATTCAATGAAAAGGTTGACTTGGTACAGATTGGGGCAAGAAATATGCAAAACTTTGATCTTTTAAAAGAAGTAGGAAAAAGATGTACAAAGCCAATCTTATTAAAGCGTGGATTAAGTGCAACATATGAAGAATGGATCATGAGTGCAGAATATATCATGGCCAGTGGAAATCCCAATGTGATTCTATGTGAAAGAGGGGTCAGAACATATGAAACCTACACAAGAAATACATTAGATTTACAGGCGATACCTGTTATCAAAAGATTGACACACTTGCCAATCATTATAGACCCATCACATGCAGGAGGAAAATGGTGGCTGGTAGAGCCAATGGCCAAGGCAGCGGTTGCAGCGGGATGTGATGGATTGATGATAGAAGTGCATAATGATCCAGAACATGCTTTATGTGATGGACCACAGTCATTAAAACCAGAAAAATATACAGAATTATTGAAACAGGTTGGAGAAATCGCCCATATTGTTGGAAAAGAAATCAAATAAAGCATGATATTTTATAAATTGAATAAAAAATTATGGAAATTTATAAAAATGATTGACATTTTTGTATTTATCGCATAATATATTAACATATTCAAAATACTGTTATAAATACTGTGAAAAGAAAGAGTAGATAAGTCAGCTTGTATAGAGAGTTCTTGGTTGGTGAAAAAGAATCAGGTCAGCTTATTGAATTCCTCTTGGAGTAGGTGGCTGAAATAAAAGTAGGCTAACACGGGAATGCCCGTTACAGCATCAGAGTATGAACTTGATAGACAGGCGTACTTGTTAAGGCTTATATAGTGATATATAGGTGAATTAAGGTGGTAACACGGCAGATGATAATCTCTCGTCCTTAGGGATGAGGGATTTTTTATTTATACAGTAGCGAAAGGAGATAGAGAAAAATGATTATTGTATTTAAACCCAAAACAACTGATGAAGATGTACAAAAAATAGTCAAACAGGTAGAAGACAAAGGACTCACAACGCATATTGTGGTTGGAACAGAAACGACGATTTGTGGTGTTATTGGAGATGTCACAAAGGTTGATCCTAAACAATTAGAGGTTTCACCTGTTGTCGATCACGTGATGCGTGTCAGTGAACCTTATAAACTAGCAAACCGTGCCTTTCATCCAGAAGATTCCATCATTGATGTTGCCGGTGTCAAGGTTGGTGGAGATCATCTGGCATTGATTGCAGGTCCATGTTCTGTTGAATCCAAGGAACAGGTTATCATGATTGCCAAAGCTGCCAAGGCAGCAGGAGCCAACATGTTAAGAGGTGGGGCATTCAAGCCAAGAACATCACCCTATGCTTTCCAAGGAATGGGAACAGCCGGATTAGATATCTTGTTAGCTGCAAAGGAAGAAACAGGACTACCCATTGTGTCAGAATTAATGAGTGCTGAGTATATTGAAGAATTCAATGAAAAGGTCGACTTGGTACAGATTGGGGCAAGAAATATGCAAAACTTTGATCTTTTAAAAGAAGTAGGAAAAAGATGTACAAAGCCAATCTTATTAAAACGTGGATTAAGTGCAACATATGAAGAATGGATCATGAGTGCAGAATATATCATGGCCAGTGGAAATCCCAATGTGATTCTATGTGAAAGAGGTGTCAGAACATATGAAACCTACACAAGAAATACATTAGATTTACAGGCGATACCTGTTATCAAAAGATTGACACACTTGCCAATCATTATAGACCCATCACATGCAGGAGGAAAATGGTGGCTGGTAGAGCCAATGGCTAAGGCAGCGGTTGCAGCGGGATGTGATGGATTGATGATAGAAGTGCATAATGATCCAGAACATGCTTTATGTGATGGACCACAGTCATTAAAACCAGAGAAATATACAAAATTATTGAAACAGGTTGGAGAAATTGCCCATATTGTTGGAAAAGAAATTTAGGAGTGAAAAGATGGATTTAAAAGTCAATTTACAAAAAGACAGTTACAAGATATATATCAAACAGGGATTGTTGGATCATATTCTAGAATATATCGAGCCATTATGTAAAGGGAAACAAGTCATGATAATTTCTGATGATCAGGTCTATTCACATTATGGTCAAAAACTCACACAACAACTCAGTCAGTGTTATCGTGTAGGTCAAGTTGTTATTCCTCATGGAGAACAATCAAAAAGATTTGATATTTTACCAGATATTTATCATCAGTTACTTGCTTTTCATTTAACAAGAAGTGATGCTATTATCGCATTAGGTGGCGGTGTGATTGGTGATTTAGCTGGTTTTGTTGCCAGTACATTTTTAAGAGGTGTACAATTCATTCAGATTCCAACATCACTTTTAGCTCAAGTTGATTCCAGTGTCGGTGGGAAAGTTGCTGTTGATTTACCTGAAGGTAAGAATCTGGTTGGTGCTTTTAAACATCCTGGGGCTGTCTTTATTGATCCACTGACATTAAAGACACTTGATCAAAGATATATCAATGATGGTATGGGTGAAGTGATTAAATACGGCTGTATTTTTGATCAATCACTCTTTCAACGATTGCTTTCTTATACATCTTTTGATGATCTATATCAGGATATTGATGAGATTATTTATCGTTGTGTTGATTTAAAACGTATTGTTGTTGAAAAAGATTTATTAGATTTTGGAGATCGCTTAGCTCTTAATTTTGGTCATACATTAGGTCATGCTATTGAACAATATTATCATTACGAAAAATATTCACATGGGGAAGCTATTAGTATTGGAATGGTTCAACTTAGCCTTATTGCTGAAAAGAAAGGATTAACCCAAAAAGGAACAGCTAATCAAATTCAAAAAGCATTAGACTTATATCATTTGCCTTACATAGCTCATATTCCTACTGAAGAATTAAAAAAAGCTATGGCTTTAGATAAAAAGAATATCAATCAGAAACTATCTTTTGTTTTATTAAAGGAGATTGGAGATTGCTTTATTTATCCAAGTGATTTATCATTTATAGATGAAAGTAGGGAGGTTTAATATGGCAATCAGTATAACACCTAAACAATTATCAGGGACAGTCTGTGTTCCACCATCAAAGAGTCTGGCACATCGTGCTATTATATGTGCATCATTATCACGTGGTAGAAGTGTCATTACCAATATAGAATATTCTCAAGATATTCGTGCAACTATTGGGGCTATGAAAAGCTTAGGAACAATGATTTTTGAATATGATGATTATTTAGAAATTGATGGAACAACAACTTTTATGAGAAATCAATGTGAAATCAATTGTTTTGAATCAGGATCAACTTTAAGATTTATGATTCCTATTTCACTTGTCTGTGAAAGTAATCTGCATTATATAGGTGAAGGAAGACTGGGGAAAAGACCAATGCAGGTTTATTATGATATTTTTGAACAACAGGGGATATCTTATTTATATAGAGAAAATGTTTTAGATTTATATATCAGAGGAAGAATGCATGGAGGAGAATTTGAAATACCAGGTGATGTATCATCACAGTTTTTAAGTGGTTTATTGTTTGCATTACCATTAATGGATGAAGATTCACGTATTGTGATCACTTCTCCAATGCAGTCAAAAGGTTATGTCGATCTCACATTACAAATGTTAGAAAAATACGGTATTCACATTGAAAATCATGATTATCGTGAGTTTATCATTCGTGGAGGACAACAGTATCAGGCATGTGATTATCGTGTTGAAGCTGATTTTTCTCAGGCAGCCTTTTATCTGGTAGCAGGAGCTTTGCATAATGATGTGCTTCTTCAAGATTTGAATATTGATTCTTATCAGGGTGATAAGGTTGTCATTGAACTGTTGAAACAAATGGGGTGTCAATTTGAAAGAACAGCTCAAGGAGACAGGATATCTTGTCAAAAGATGCATGCAATCACAATTGATGGTTCACAATGTCCAGATATTATTCCCGTGATGGCTTTAGCTTGTGCTGTTAGTGAAGGGGCTTCTAGAATTGAAAACATTAGTCGTTTACGTATCAAAGAATGTGATCGTCTCAAAGCAACAGTCGAAGTGATTAATCAACTGGGAGGACAGGCCAAGGAATTTGAAGACGCTATGGAAATTCAAGGCGTTGCTTCATTACAGGGTGGACATGTTTCATCTTATCATGATCATCGTATGGCGATGATGGAAGCTATCGCTTCCAGTGTGTGTGATCAGCCCGTTGTCATTGATGATGAACAATGTGTGGACAAGTCTTATCCAGATTTCTGGCAGGATTTTCAGTCGTTAGGAGGTGACTTTCATGAGTGCGAATTGGGGTAGTCATATTGAATTGTCACTTTTTGGTGAAAGTCATGGAGAAGCCATTGGTATTGTGATAGGGAACTTGCCAGCAGGTATTCGCTTGGATATGGAACAGATTCGCTGGTATATGAAACGTCGTGCACCGGGACAAAATAAAATGTCAACACCTCGACAGGAAAAAGATGAAATACACATTGTCAGTGGACTTGTAGATGGAGTCACAACAGGAGCGCCTTTATGTGCCATGATTTATAATCAGAATCAGCATTCTAAAGATTATAGTGAGCTAAAAGCCTGCATGCGTCCAGGACATAGCGATTATCCAGCCTATATGAAATATCATGGTTTCAATGATGTGCGTGGTGGTGGACATTTTTCAGGACGTCTGACGGCTCCCCTTGTTTTTGCTGGAAGTATTGCCAGACAAATTTTAAAAGAAAAAGGAATTATTGTTGGGGCACATATTCAAAGTATTCATCATATTCAAGATCAACCTTTTCCAGTAGATATTGATGAAACATTATTAGAACAATTATCATCAAAAATGTATCCCACTCTTGATGAAGATGTTTTTTTGCAAATGCAGGAAGTCATTGAATCTGCACGACTTCAACAAGATTCAGTTGGTGGAATTGTTGAATGTGCGATTATAAATGTTCCAGCAGGAATAGGCAATCCATTCTTTGATTCTATTGAATCTCATCTATCGCCATTACTCTTTAGTATACCAGCGGTGAAAAGTGTCAGCTTTGGTCAAAGAAATATCACTGAAATGTATGGTCATGAAGCGAATGATGCTTACTATTATCAAGAGGGACAAGTGAAAACAAAAACCAATCATAATGGTGGAGTCACGGGAGGTATCACAAATGGAATGCCGATTGTTTTTCAAGTTGGTATCAAACCGACACCATCTATTTCACAAATACAGGAAACAGTCAATGTACAAACACAAACAAATACACAAATTCAAGTGAAAGGAAGACATGATCCATGTATTGTACCAAGAGCAGTGGTCGTTGTTGAATCCATGGCTGCTTTAGGTATTTTGGATATGCTGGGATAATTATGAAGGATTTAAAACAATGTCGTCAGGAAATTGATGAAATAGATGAACAGATGATGGCTTTATTTGAACGAAGAATGAAAGTAGCAAAAGATGTTGTGACGTATAAGATGGCTCATCATATGGAGATTTTTCAAAGTGAACGCGAAGCTCAGGTCATTCAAAACAATATTTCACGTATCCAGTCAGAAGATCTTCATTCTTATGCAAAACTGTTTCTGACATCTATGATGAATATTTCAAAGTCATATCAGACAACATTTTTACCACATCCTCAAACCTTGACTTATGCTTTGCCCAAGGTCAATAATATTACAGTTGGATTTCAGGGTGTACCAGGTTCTTTTTCACAAAAAGCATTAGATACTTATTTTGGTAAACAAACCCAAAGACAACAATATACACATTTTAAAGATGTTTTTGAAGCTTTAAAACGTGATGAAATAGATTATGGTATTGTTCCTTTGGAAAATTCATCTACTGGAGCTATTAATGATAATTATGATGCGATTAGAGATTATGGATTTTATATTGTTGGTGAACAAAGTCTTTCTGTTTCACAACATTTATTAGGCATCAAAGGGGCTAAGCTTGAAGATATTCAAGAGGTTTATTCACATCCTCAAGGTTTATTACAGACATCTCTGTTTTTAGAAAAACATCATATTCAACCTCACGAATATGAAAATACAGCGATGGCAGCCAAGTATGTCTCAACATTACAGAATCCTCATATTGGAGCCATAGCCTCTTCTCAGGCAGCTCAATTATATGATTTAGATATTCTTCAAGATAATATTCAAAATATTCAAAACAATGCCACTCGTTTTATTATTTTTGGTAAACAATTAGAAGTTGTAGAAGATGCTTCATGTATCAGTATTGTTTTTACCTTACCACATCAAGTCGGCGCATTATATCAGGTCATGAAGATTATTTATGATTATGCGATTAATATGTTACGTATTGAATCACGTCCATTGTTAGAAACACCTTGGGAATATTATTTTTATGTAGATTTAGAAGGAAGTTTAAAAGATGTGGCGATGATACAGGCTTTGGAAGATATGAAAGCTCATACCAAAACAATGAGAGTATTAGGAAATTATGTTAAAAAGTAAAAAAAATATTATCTTGATTGGTATGATGGGATGTGGAAAAACGACAATTGCACGTTTGTTAAAAGATCAGTTAAAAATGAATTGGATTGATATGGATATATATATTGAAGATAAATATCAGATGCGTATTTCTGAAATGTTTGATATATCTGAAGATTATTTTAGACAAAAAGAAACAGAATGTTGTTTGGATGTTTCTAAAATGGAAAACATGATTATTTCAACGGGTGGAGGTGTCGTTGAAAGATGCGATAATATCAAGGCGCTTCGTCAAAATGGTTATATTATCTATGTTGATAGACCCATCCCCTTGATATTAGAAGATATAGACACTTCATCACGTCCTTTATTGAAAGATGGGGCTCAAAGACTTTATGAGCTCTATCAAAAAAGACATCCTCTTTATTTAAAGGCCTGTGATTATCATGTTAATAATGATGGAACATTAGAAGAGATATGTACAAAAATAATATTGAAATTAAAAGAATTATAGTCATTGACAAGCTATAATTCTTTTCTTTATCATTTCTACTCTGGCTAATTTTAACATTGAAAATTATAGATTTTTTTATTTGAATATGTATAATATAAATGCATATTTGGTGCATATTCATAATGAGGTGTTCAATATCAAGGCATCCTATGATGACGAGTGACGGTTCTGACTCGTCGGTAAAATAAAAAATGACCGAACGATGATGATGTGTGAGAGCAAAGACACATCGGTAAAATAAAAAATGGCTCAAGGATGCAAGATAGAGGAATCTGTAACAGGTTCCTCTTAATTTTTAGAAAAAGGAAGATATTCAAAATGTATGGTTATGTAGAATATGTTAATGGTTATATACTATTACATATCAAACAATTTGATAGAAAATATAAATATTCTACTCTTCAATATTTTCATAAGGAATTGGGGATTTCAAAGTGAAGATAAAAATGTTAGGAAAATTGATATGTGGTATCATTGAAATGATGTAGTTGTGAGATGAATCATGACTATAGTTTGATCTATATCAATGAAAAATTTAAGTTTAGAATCGAGATGTCATTTATCAAATAAATAGGATATGATAATTTTATCGTTTCTGTAAAGATATTTCTGGTTTGGTTATTCACAGAGAAGTTTATTTAATGGTATAATAAAGTGTAAAAAGAATAAGAAAGGTGAATGAAATGAAAAAATATTTATGTGTAGATGTTGGTGGGACAGCCATTAAAATGGGGATATTAGATGAAGAAGGAACAATTTATGAAACAAAGAAAGTCAAAGTTCCTCCAACAATAGAAGAGATGTACCAGGTTATCGTTGATGCTTTCTTTCATGAAGATAATTTAGAAGGTGTTGCTTTAAGTATGCCAGGTGCAGTAGATAGTGAAAAGGGAATTATTGGTGGTTCTAGTGCTATTGATTATATTCATGGACCACATATTAAAGAAGATTTAGAAAGTCGTTTACATGTTCGTGTCGAAATGGAAAATGATGCCAATTGTGCGGCATTGGCTGAAGTCTGGAAAGGGGCTGCCAGTGATGTTGATGATTGTTGCTTTATTGTCAGTGGAACAGGTATTGGTGGTGCCGTTGTCAAAAATCGCCGTATTCACAAAGGGGTACATTTACATGGTGGAGAGTTTGGTTATATGATTGCTCAATTTGACTTTGATACGCATGAAATGCATACATGGTCTGAAATGGGATCAACAGTTGCTGTTGTGAAAAATGTCGCAAAGGCAAAAGGAATTGATGCTTCCTCATTAAATGGTCAGGACATCTTTGATCATTATCATGATGATCCTATTTATGAAAAATATGTTGATCAATATTATTATATTTTAGCTAATGGTATTTATAATTTACAATATGCCTATGACCCTCAAAAAATAGTCATTGGTGGCGGTATTAGTGCAAGAAGTGATTTACTTGATGAAGTGAACCAACGTTTAGATGTAATCTTTAAGACTTTTACACATGCGAAAGTTCGTCCAACCGTTTTCACATGTCAATATCAAAATGAAGCTAATTTATTAGGAGCTTTATTTCATTTCTTCACAGTGAATTCATAAATATAATATATAATAATATAGAGGTGATGATTCATGGAAAAAATAACACCTACTGTTGATTCTAAGTTAAGACATATTGTCAAAGTTCCTCAATGTATATATGATGTATCGGGAATCACAATTAATGGGAAAAGGATTAAATCTTTAGTGTTTTCTACTGATGTGGCAGTTATTTCAAATTGCAATGCTGATGCCGTGATAGCTGTTTATCCATTTACCCCTACAATGCAGATTACAAATGCTATTATTGAAGTGGCACAAAAACCTGTTTTTGCTGGAGTGGGTGGAGGAACAACATCAGGACCAAGAGTGAATAAAATCGCTTTAGATGCTGAATTACATGGGGCTACAGCTGTTGTCTTAAATGCACCGACTAAGACAAAATTTGTACAGGAGCTATCTCAGATTATTGATATTCCTATTGTTTTAACAGTTGTTTCTACTGATGAACCATTAGAAGAAAGAATGTTACATTCAGGAGCAAGTATCATTAATGTATCAGGTGGTAAAAAGACAGTAGAAATTATTAAAGCATTACGTAAGATTGATCGAGATTTTCCAATTATCGCAACAGGTGGACCAAATGAAGAAACAATTAGAGAAGTCATTGCAGCAGGAGCGAATGCTGTGACGTATACACCACCATCAAATGGGGAAATATTTAAAGAAATGATGGAGCGCTATCGTATACAATGTTCACACCATGATGATGACGATGACGACGATGATTAAATAATCACATACGATTTAAAAATGAGATTTTCAAATATATTTGAGTATCTCTTTTTTTATGAGCATTGATATTAATGAGTCTACTTTTATATATGCTTACGAAGAAATATTTTATAAAAGATACCAAGGCTATATGTGTATAAAAGAATTTTTCGTGCAATAAACGATATATTGAAGTCTGGTTAAAAATAATAGACTTTATCAATATCATTTCTATTTATGCAATACAAAAATAATGACTTTTGTTTCTTTATTCGCTATAATAAGCAAGAGGTGAAAAATGTGAAACAGTATTTAGATATGTGTCGTTATATATTAGAACATGGGGAAGATCGTGATGATCGTACAGGAACGGGAACACGTAGTGTTTTTGGTTATCAGACACGTTATGATTTACGTGAAGGTTTTCCTTTGATGACAACAAAAAAGATGTTTTTAAGACCTATTGCAGAAGAGCTTTTATGGTTTATTAAGGGAGATACAAATATTAAGTATTTAGTTGATAGAAATGTCAAAATATGGAATGAATGGCCTTATGAAAATTTTAAGAAATCTGAAGATTTTCATGGTGAGAGTTTAGAAGAATTTGTTGCTAAAATAAAAGAATTACCTGCTGATGATCCGTTTGTTTTAAAATATGGGGAATTAGGACCAGTCTATGGTAGACAATGGCGTAATTTTAATGAACAAGGGGTTGATCAGTTATCTATTTTAATTGATGGTTTAAAAAATAATCCTTTTTCAAGAAGACATATTGTGAGTGCATGGAATCCAGTTGAAGTGGATCAGATGGCTTTACCACCATGTCATGCTTTTTTACAGTTTTATGTGTCAGCTGATCGCAAATATTTATCTTGTCAGTTATATCAAAGAAGCGCTGATACATTTTTAGGTGTTCCTTTTAATATAGCATCTTATGCTTTAATGACAGCTATGTTAGCGCAGGTATGTGGATATGAAGCCAAAGAATTTATTCATACCATTGGGGATGCCCATATTTATAAAGATCATTTTGATGTTGTGAAAGAACAAATTTCTAGAACACCACTTCCATTATGTCAATTAAAGTTAAATCCTGAAGTGAAGTCTTTATTTGATTTTACAATTGATGATATACATATTGAAAATTATCAAAGTCATGGAAGATTATATGGGAAGGTGAGTGTCTAATGATTAGTATTATTGTGGCTATGGATGATAATCGTTTGATTGGAAAGAAGGATTCATCTAATGGAATGCCATGGAACAACAAAGAAGATTTAAAGCATTTTAAAGAAACAACCATTCATCAGACTATTTTAATGGGTTATACAACATATCAGGCTATTGGTAGACCATTACCTCATCGTCATACTATTGTTGTGAGCTTTGAACCATTTGAAGATGATCGTGTAGAAGTGAGAACATCATTAGAAGAAGTGATTCAGGAATATAAAGAGAGTGGAAAAGATTTATTTATTTCTGGTGGGGCTTCCATCTATAAGCAGTCTTTACCTTATGTTGACCAATTGTTGATTTCTAGAATTAAAGGAACACATGATGGAGAAACTTATTTTCCGGATTTTGATGGTTATGGTTTTGTTTTAAAGGAAGTTAAACCATTTGAAACATTTGATTTGGAAATTTATCAAAGAGGTGCCCAATGAAAAGAATTATATTTTTAATCTTTAGATTATTATACAGAATACCTGGATGGTTATTAACTATTCATCGTTATAATAAAAATAAAGAGAATATCAGTTTTGCACAAAGATTCTATTTTATTCAAGAATTGGTTAGAAAAGTCAATCAAAAATCAAGAGTTCAGATTCATTGTTATGGTAAAGAGAATTTACCTGAAGAACAGGGTTATTTAATGGCTCCTAATCATCAGGGATTATTTGATGCCTTGATTTTATTTGGAACACATGATAAACCTTTTAAATTCATTGTGAAAAAAGAATTAATGCATGTCTTTGTATTAAAAAATGTATTACATATGGTTGATGCTTTAGCCATTGATCGTGAAAATATTCGTGCTTCAGTCAAAGTCATTAGACAAGCTTCAAAAGATATGGCTGCTGGTACAAGCTATGTTATTTTTCCTGAGGGAACAAGATGTCGTCAACAAAACAAAATGCTTGAATTTAAAGGTGGAACTTTTAAATCTGTTATGGATGCAAAAAAACCAATTGTGCCAGTCGCATTAATTGATTGTTATAAGGTGTTTGATAATAACTCTATTGAAAAAGTAGATGCTCAGATTCATTATCTACCACCTATCTATTATGGTGAATATAAAGATATGAATAGTACAGAAGTCGCTCATATGGTTCAATCAAGAGTTGAAAAATGTATTCAGGAAAACGAGAATAAATTCTAGAAATTTATTCTTTTTTTCTTATGAATTTTTTCACAAAATCATTGATGAATTCAAAATAATTTGTATTTTCTATTTGTTTTGAACCTAAAAATAAGTGGGAAAACAGCGAAAAAAACTTGATATATAAACGCTTTCAAGATATAATATATGTAGTTCAAAAAAGGAATGGGAAGGAGAATTTTTTTATGAACAAATTATTAAAAGTTTTAGCTGCATCTGCTTTAGTGGCTACTGTTTTAGTTGGATGCGGTAAGAAAAACGAAACAACTACTAGCGGGGAAGAAGGCGCTAAATATGCAAAAGCAGGATTTGGTATGGTAACTACTATTTCTGATGGAAAGGTAAATACTACTATGGCTACTGTCGGATTAGATAAAGACGGTAAAGTAAACTATATCGATGTTGACTGTGCACAACAAGATACAGAAGCAACAGGGGATAATCTTTTATCTAAATATGAAAAGAAAGAAAAATATGGTATGAAAGGTAAATCTCCAATCGGTAAAGAATGGAATGAACAAATCGATGCATATAAAGTATGGGCTACTGGAAAAACATTAGAAGAAATTGCTAATGTTGAAACTATGGATTTCCATGGTGGAAAAGCTGCAAAAACTGGTTCTGAATTAGCTGCTGGATGTACAATCGTTATTGATGATATTCAAGCTGCAGTTGCTAAAGCTGGAGAAAATATGACAGATGTTAGTGCAGATAAAATGGGAGCTGGAGAAGTTACAACTATTTCTGATGGAAAAGTTAACACAACAACTGCTTCTGTTGCAGTAGATAAAGATGGTAAAATCGTTTGGTCTTGGGTAGATTGTGCACAACAAGATACAGAAGCAACAGGAGATAATCTTTTATCTAAATATGAAAAGAAAGAAAAATATGGTATGAAAGGTAAATCTCCAATCGGTAAAGAATGGAATGAACAAATTGATGCATATAAAGTATGGGCTAATGGAAAAACATTAGAAGAAGTTGCTAATGTTGAAACTATGGATTTCCATGGTGGAAAAGCTGCAAATACTGGTTCTGATTTAGCTGCTGGATGTACAATCGTTATTGATGATATTCAAGCTGCGATGGCAGAAGCTGGAGAAACTTTACAGTAAAATGAAGGAAAAGTCATGAAATAAAAATCATGACTTTTTTTGTGGTTTTTTTTTATGTTTATTGCTATAATGAACACTGGTGATGAAATTGAAAAAAGGAATATTAAGCTTATTGGCTTTATCAATGATGAGTTTGGTCGTTGGATGTGAAAAAAAATATGAATTAATGAGTCATCATTTTACGGGACCATTTGATACCATTACGACTTATATGTCTTATGCCAATAATGAAGAAGAATTTAATGAACAATGTGATTATATTGAAGAACAGTTGAATTATTATGATCATCTGTTTGACAAGTATAACACATATGATAATATGAATAATCTCAAAACAATTAATGATAATGCAGGTCAAAAGGCCATTGCGGTTGATCAGCCATTAATTGATTTATTGACACTAAGTATTGAAAGAAATAAAACGATTTCTTCTAAAGTGAATGTCGCTTTTGGAAGTGTTATTAATATTTGGCATGATTACCGTGATAAGGCTGAAGCTAATGGTGGTGTTGGTGAAGTGCCAGATAGCGAAGAATTAGAAAAAGCTAATTTACATACAAGTATTGATAGTATTCAAATTGATGAAAAGCAAAAGACTGTCTATATTGATGATCCTGAAGTTTCAATTGATGTAGGGGCCACTGCTAAGGGTTATGCGATTGAATTAATTAAAGATGGTCTGATTGAAAAAGGTGTTGATAATTTCTTATTGAGTGGTGGTGGCAATGTGGCCAGCCATGGTCAAAGAAAAATTCAAAAAGAAGGAGATTTTTATCTTGATGAATGTGCCGATAAATTCTGTGTCGGTATTGAATCGCCTCAAGATGGCAATTATTCAGCAAGTGCAGATGATCCTGACAGTGAAAATGAAGCTGTTTTAGTTGTTCAGGGAGAATCAATTGTCACAAGTGGAGACTATCAAAGATTCTATCAGGATGATAATGGCATCAGATATCATCATTTGATTGATCCAGATACTTTATATCCAGCTGTTTATTTTAGAAGTGTCAGTATCATTACAGAAGATAGTGGCTTGGCTGATTTCTTGAGTTCAGCTGTCTTCTTGATGAGTTATGAAGATGGATTGAAATTGATTAATTCATTGGATGGCGTAGAAGCAATCTGGCTATTAGAAGATGGTCAAATCAGAATGTCAGATGGTTTAAAAGATAATGAAAATATTTATGTGATAGAAAAATCAAGATTGAAATAGGAGGAAAAGTATGCAAAGTTATAAAACCAAAGGAACATGTTCATCACGAATTGATTTTGATATTGAAGATGGTAAAGTAACACATGTGAAATTTATTGGTGGCTGTTCAGGAAATACACAGGGAGTAGCCAGACTTGTTGAAGGGATGAGTAAAGAAGAAGCTATTGCTAGATTAGAAGGTATTCGCTGTGGTGCGAAATCAACATCTTGTCCAGATCAGCTTGCAAAAGCATTAAAACAAGCTCAGTAGAACAAAACAATGTTCTACTTTTTTTGTCTTTTTTAGTTGTTGTCTACATATGATAGATTAGGTGATGTCTATGATGATACGTAGAATGAAAAAAATGCAACTGTTATGTGGAATTCTTTTAATATTACAACTGGTATGTTTTCAATGGATGATTCCATTTCATTTTTTAGCTGTTTTGTTGAGTATCATTATTATAATTAATCAAAGATGGTTTAAAGTTATACAACTTCAATATCATTTTTATTTAATTGGTTTATATTTTTATCGTTTATGGGTTTTAAGTATTGAAAGTTTTTATTTTTTAGATTTGATTTATGTTGTGTTTTGTCTGTATATTGCGATTATGTTAATTCTTTTCTCGTTTCATTGTATCTTATAATGATTTTTTTTGTTATAATGTAGCATAAAGGAGGCGGTTATGATGTTTGGTCATTTGCAGATTTATAGTGGTTATAGTTTTCAGCAAAGTACAATTTTAATTGAAGATTTGGTTATGGCTGCAAAAGAGAAACATTTAGATGCCTTAGCCTTAACAGATAAAAATAATATGTTTGCGACAATAGAATTTAGTGAAACATGTTTAAAAAATAATATTAAACCTATTTTGGGCATGGAAGCCAGTGTCTTGATTGATGGGAATATTTATCCGTTTATTCTTTTGGCTATTGATGATCAGGGTTATTTTGATCTGGTTCAAATCTGCTGTGAGATTAACTTAAGTCAAGATCGAGCCATTGCCTTAAATAAACTGGCTTTGTATCATGAACATCTTTATATCATTTCTGGTTTGGAAGATGGCATTATTGAACGTCATGTCGCAAAGGAAATGGAAGATGAAGCCATTAAATATATGCGTTTATTTCAAGAACTTTTTCATGATCATTATTATATCATGTTACAAAATCATCATTTAAAATTTCAGGAACAACGCAATCAAAGAATCATATCTTTGGCTCGTTATGTCAAAGTCAAAGTGATTTGTTCTAATGAAGTGCGCTATTTAAAAAAACAGGATGCTTTGGCTGTTGATTTGATGCAGGCTTCTTTAAGTGGAACGGTCTTAGATGTGCAATATGAGCCATTGACGCAAGAAAAATATTTAAAAAGTGAAGCTGAAATGGAACAGTTATTTTCATCAGAGATTATTGAAGAAACAAGAAAAGTATTAGTGACATGTAAAGCGACAGTGCCTTTACATGAAAAATATTTACCAACATATCCTGTTCCACATCAGGGAAAAGCTGTTGATTATTTAAGAAGTTTATGTAAGGTTGGATTAAAGAAACGCTTTGGTTATCAGGACATTCCCGTCACTTATAAAAAACGTCTACAATATGAATTGAATGTGATTCATGAAATGGGATTTGATGATTATTTTTTAATTGTCTGGGATTATGTTCGCTGGGCAAAAGTGCATAAAATTCAAGTCGGACCTGGAAGAGGGAGTGCGGCTGGAAGTCTGGTTGCCTATGTTTTAGGAATTACCAATATTGATCCATTACGTTATGATTTGTTGTTTGAGCGTTTTTTAAATCCTGGTCGTGTTTCTATGCCTGATATTGATATTGATTTTCAGGATGATCGTCGTGATGAAGTGATTCGTTATGTCATTGATAAATATGGTCAGGATCATGCCGCACAGATTGTCACTTTTAATACTTATGGACCTCGTGTAGCAATCAAAGAAATGGGAAAAGTCATGGGAATTCCACTTGCACGATTAGAATTAATTGCCAAGATGATACCGACTTCTCCTAAAAACAAAAAAACGATTACGCAGATGTATCAGACTTCTGCTCAGTTTCAATCTCTGATCAATCAAGATCCACGTCTTAAAAAAATCGTTGGAGCAACGAGTATTATTGAGCATTTACCACGTAATGTATCAACACATGCGGCGGGAGTTATTTTATCTAGACGTGCTTTACATGAAGTTGTGCCATTAGTTGTAGGACCAACTTCAACATTAATGAGTCAATATTCTAAAGATTATATTGAAACAGCTGGTTTTCTGAAAATGGATTTTCTAGCTCTTAAAAATCTCACAATGTTGGATTATATTTGTAAAGATATTGAACACAATGAAGGGGTTTCTATTGCGTTGAATCAATTGCCATTAGATGATGAAAAGACATATCGTCTGATTTCCAAAGCAGATACTTTTGGTGTCTTTCAGTTAGAATCTTATGGGATGCGTCATTTGTTAAGACAGATGAAACCTTACTGTTTTGATGATATTGTGGCAGCTATTGCCTTGTTTAGACCAGGACCTATGGAAAATATTCCGACTTATTTAAAACGTCGCAGTCATCAAGAAAAGATTACATATCCTTTAAAGGAGTTAGAACCTATTTTAAAATCGACTTATGGCATCATGGTTTATCAGGAACAAATGATGCAGGTTGCCCAAAAAATGGCAGGTTTTTCACTTATGAAAGCTGATATACTGAGAAAGGCAACATCTAAAAAAGAAACACAGCTGATGCAGTCCATGAAAGAAGAATTTATTCAAGGTTGTTTAGATCATGGTTTCACTCAGGAAAAAGCTATTGAAGTTTTTGGCCTGATTGAAAAGTTTGCCGATTATGGATTTAATAAGTCACATAGTGTGGCTTATGGATACGTGGCTTATCAGTTGGCATATTTAAAAGCCAATTATCCACTTTACTTTTTTGCATCGATCTTATCTAATGAATTATCAAGTGAAAATACAAAGGTGCATTGTATTCAGGAGTGTAAAGCTTACCATGTCCAGATTTTACCACCGTCAGTCAATTATTCTCAGGCTCGTTTTATGGTGGAAGATGGGCATATTCGCTATTCTTTATTAGCCATTAAAAATGTTGGATATGCGGGTTATAAAGCTATCGTTGAAGAACGTGAAAAAGGATTGTTTTTAGATATTTATGATTTTATGATGCGTATGGAAAATTCACATTTATCTAAAAAAATGTTAGAATCATTGGTTGATGCAGGGGCTTTGGATGAGTTTGGAATGTCACGTCAAACCATTTTAAAGAATCTGGATGCAATTAGGGATTATGGACATTTAAAAGAAAATCTGGGGATTGATGAAAAACCAGTTTTAACGATTTATCAAGATCAGCAGGAAGAAAAACTCGCAAGAGAAAAAGCTGTATTAGGTGTGTATTTATCGATGCATCCTATTGAACTGATGAAACAAAAGATTCAGACAGCTTATGTTAATGTGGCTGATTTGGATGAATATATCCAAAAGACAGTTAATGTGGTTGTGCAGTTACAACGTGTTAAAAATATTACTGATCGTAAAGGTCAGGAAATGTGTTTTATTGAAGCAATGGATGAAACAGGTAGTATGGATGGTGTTGTCTTTGCTTCAAGTTATAAAAACATAGGAATGATGTTAAAGAAAGGAAATATTTGTCTTATTCAGGGAAAAGTAGATATGAAAGATAAATTATCTTTGATTGTGGATAAGGCAAGGGTTGTTGAATAGATATGGAAGAATTAATTTTGATTGATGGAAATTCATTGTTATTTAAAGCTTATTATGCAACAGCATCAATGGGAAATTTAATGGTGAATAAAGATGGGATACCAACCAATGCAGTCTTTGGCTTTGCGAATATGTTACAAAAGATATTAGAACGTGAAAGTGCCTATATTGTTGTGGCATTTGATTATGGTAAAAAGACATTTAGAAATGATTTATTGGAACAATACAAAGCCACAAGAAAAGAGACGCCTGATGAATTAAAATGTCAGTTTGCGATGGTCAGAGAATTTCTAGATGCTTATTCTATTCCTTATTATGAATTAGAGGGATATGAAGGTGATGATTTAATTGGCACATTATCAAGGCTAGGGGAAGAACAAGGTTTAAGCGTGTCTATTTTTACAGGAGACAAAGATGCTTTTCAGCTTGTTTCTAAGCAGACAACAGTTTATCGTACTGTGAAAGGTGTCACTCAGCTTGATGTTTATACACCTGAAACGATTCAGGAAAAATATGGGTTGGTTCCTGATCAGATTCGTGATTTTCTAGGACTTATGGGAGATAGTGCTGATAATATTCCTGGAATTAAAGGTGTAGGTGAAAAAACAGCTTTAAAATTGCTTCATGAGTATGGAACGGTTGAAAACTTAAAGGAACATATGCATGAAATCAAAGGAAAAATGGGTGAAAAGATTCGTGAAAATATTGATATTGGACTTCAGTCTAAAAAAATAGCTACGATTTTAAGAGATGTTCCTATGACATTGGATTTAAATCAGGCCCGTTATGATGGATATGATTTTGAAAAGCTCAAGGCTTTTTATACACATTATGATATGAATTCATTATTGAAAAAGATTTCTGTTGAATCACGTCCAACATCAAAAACGGATTTTCAATATGAAGTTGTTCAAAAAATGCCACCGATTCAAGAAGACAGTAGTGTTTTAGGGGCTATTTATGATCAAAACTATCATAAATCCATTGTTTTAGGATATGCTTTATATAATGCACATCAGGCTTATTTTATTACTTTTGAAGATGCTCTCAAAGATCAGCAGTTTTTAGACTATTTAAAAGATGAACATTATCATAAATACAGTTATAATATCAAAGCTCAAATTTTATCAGCCAAATGGAATGGCATTGAAATCAAAGGTATGGACTTTGATTTACAATTAGCCTCTTATATTTTAAATCCAAGTTTAAAAGATGAAATGAAATATATTGGAGATTATTATGGTTATACATCTCTACAATATGAAGAAGAGGTTTTTGGAAAGAACACAAAGAAACATATTCCTGAATTAGATTTATTAGCCAAACATACCATTTCTAAAGCGAAGGCTATCTATGATTTAAAAGATCAGGCCATTGAAAAACTAAAACAGGAAGAACAGTATGATTTGTATCAGAATCTAGAATTACCAGTGACTTATATTTTGGCTCAAATGGAATATGTTGGAGCTAAGATAGATGTTGATGTCTTGAAGAAACTGGAACAGAATTTTGATCAGCAGATTAAAGAAATTGAAGAAGATATTTATATGCTGGCTGGTGAAAAATTCAATATTGCTTCTCCTAAACAGTTAGGTGATATTTTATTTCATAAATTAGGTTTACCGAATGGTAAAAAAACAAAGAGTGGATATTCTACATCACAGGATATCTTAGAAAAGATTGAAGACTTACATCCTATTGTGCCTTTGATTCAACAATATCGTATGTTGACAAAGTTATCATCTACATATGTCAAAGGATTACAGGAACAAGTCTTTCCTGATGGTAAAATTCATACCATTTTTAATCAGGCTTTAACACAGACAGGACGTTTATCATCTATTGATCCTAACTTGCAAAATATTCCTGTTCGCCAAGAAGAAGGAAAACTGATTCGACAGGCTTTTGTAGCGAGTCATGATTATTTAATATCTTTTGATTATTCACAGATTGAATTGCGTATTTTAGCACATTTGGCTCAAGTGAAATCATTGATTGATGCTTTCCATCAAAATAAAGATATCCATACACATACAGCGGCACTGGTTTTTAAAGTTAAAGATGAGGATGTCACACCACAAATGCGTCGTCAGGCGAAAGCCGTTAACTTTGGAATCATTTATGGTATGGGAGAATTCCGTTTATCTAAACAGATTGGTGTGACATTATCTGAAGCTAAAGAATTCATTCGTCGCTATTTTGAAGAATATCCTGAAATTCAACAATATATGCATCGTGTTGTAGAAGACTGTAAAAAAAATGGTTATGTATCTACAGTATTGAACCGTAAACGTTACATTCCTACTATTAATGATAAGAATTTTATGGTGCGTGAACAGGCAAAACGTTTTGCGATGAATTCTCCAATTCAGGGAAGCGGTGCTGATATTTTAAAACTTGCGATGATTCAGGTAGATCGTTTAATGAAAGAAAAGAAAATGAAATCACAAATGATTTTACAGGTGCACGATGAATTGATTTTTGATGTTTATAAAGAAGAATTGGATGAAATGATGACGATTATCAAATCAGCTATGGAAAATGCCTTCCAAATGGAAGTTCCATTAAAAGTAGATGGAACTTATGCGACCAACTGGTATGATTTAAAATAAGGATTATATGCCAGAATTACCAGAAGTAGAAACCGTCAGGCGTACTTTAAAGAATTTTATTTTAGAACGCCCTATTTTAGGCATTGATGTTTATTATGATCGTATCATTCAGGGAGATACACAATTATTTGTCAAAAGTCTTCAACATGAAATCTTTTGCGATATTGATCGTGTTGGAAAATATATGATTTTTAAATGTCAAAATCATGCATTTGTTTCTCATTTGCGTATGGAAGGAAAATTCCATATTGTTGAAAGTGATGAGCCTGTCAGTAAACATACACATGTTGTTTTTCATATGGATAGGCATCAGGATTTAAGATATATAGATACAAGAAAGTTTGGACGTATGGAACTGGTGAGTCTGGATGACTATCGTGAACAGTTACCTTTAAAGAAATTAGGTCCAGAACCTTTTGAAATCACAACAGAGGCTTTATATGAACGTTTGCATCATTGTTCTTTGCCTATTAAAACAGCCTTGCTTGATCAAAGTATAATGTGTGGGATAGGAAATATTTATGCCAATGAGATATGTTTTTATATGCATATCGATCCACGTACCAAAGCTTCTCGTTTATCTCGAAAAAGAGTAGATGAATTAAGAAAGGTTGCGATTATGGTATTGCAAAGTGCCATTGAACAGGGTGGCACAACGATTCATTCCTTTGATGCTAATGGTATACATGGTCTGTTTCAGGTTCAGCTTAAAGTTCATGGACAAAAGGTTTGTCCAGTCTGTCATCATGATATTAAAAAAGTCATGGTTCATCAGCGTGGCACTTATTTTTGTCCACAATGTCAAAAGAAACGTTATTAAGGGGTGTGAAAAATGAGTCGAGTCATTGGAATTACGGGGTCAATTGCAGTGGGAAAAAGCAGTGTGACACAATATTTAAGAACACATGGTTATTGTGTTTTGGATGCTGATGAGATTTCACATCAGGCTTTAGAAAAGAACAGTGGATGTTATCATCAGATCATTGCTCACTTTGACTGTTTAGATGAAAATGGAAATATCAGTCGCCAAAAGCTGGGACAGATTGTTTTTCATGATGCCAAAAAGAAAGCTTTATTAGAAAGTATTATTCACCCTTATGTGAAAACAACATTACAGGAGGGAATTGAGACTTCTCAAGAACCGCTGATCTTTTTAGATGTACCATTATTATATGAAACGCATATGGATGAAATGTGTGATAGTGTCATTGTTGTTTATGTTGATGAAATGACTCAAATGAAACGTCTGATGGCACGCAATCATATTGATGAAACACAGGCTCAACATTTAATGAGTCAACAAATATCTATCGAAAGAAAAAAAGACATGGGAGATTATATCATTGATAATCGTTATGGTTTTGAAGAGTTATATCAAAATATAGAAAGGGCATTAAAGGATTTAAAAGATGAAACTGTATGTGACTGATTTATATCGTGTAGAAATGCGTTATCCGCTTGATGACGTGCAAATAGATACATTATATTATCTGTATCAGCCTTTGATTGGCATGGAGGCAATGCATTTGTATATGATGCTTGTCATGGAAGGAAAACGTATGCGCCGTTTTATTGCACCTTGTCCACTTTCACGTTTAACATCTTATATGTCAATGAGTGTTATGGATATGGAAAAAGCTTTACGTAGTTTAGAAGCAATAGGATTGGTGAAAACCTATGTCAAACATGAAAATGATATAACCCAATATATTTATCGCCTTTATGCCCCTCTATCTTTAAAAGCATTCTTTAAAAATCAGATTTTATCTTCATTATTACAGTTATCTTTATCTGAAGAGGATTTTCAAAAAACAGTGCAATATTTTAAGATTTCTTTAGAAAATCTAGATGGTTATGAAGATATTACAGCAAGATTTCAAGATGTTTTTACTATCCAGCATTCTCCCCAAAAAACACGTCTTTTAAAATACAATGAAGATTTGATCCATCAAACAACACAGGATGTCAAAATAGATTATGATTATGATTTATTGTATCAGAGTTTAGCAGATTATCAGGTGAATCGTTCTTTACTGAGTCAGGATGATTTGAATTATGCGACAGAACTGGCTTATGTTTATCATGTTGATGCTTTAACATTGGCAGGCATTATGAAAGATGCTATGGAATCACAGGGAATCAATCGCAGTCGTATGAAGCAGGCAATTCAAAAATATTTTGATGTATCTCAAACATCTCAACTGCAGGAAGTTTATCATAAGCAGCCTATCCAGTTTCAAACATCAGATCAGACTTCATCACCACTTGTTTTACATATGAAATATTTAGATTCCTTAACACCTTATGAACTTTTAAAAGATAAACAGGGAGGCAAAGAACCTGTCTATCATGATTTAATGATTGTGGAAACGTTAATGGTTCAATTAGGTTTAAAACCTGCTGTGGTGAATGTTTTGATTGAATATGTCTTAGGTAAGAATAATAATCGTTTGTCAAAACGTTATTGTGAAGCGATTGGTGCTTCATGGGCCCGTAAGAATATTCAGACGGCTATGGATGCCTATCGTGAATTGATGAATCAATCCACACCAGAACAATCCAAAGAAGAAGAGGTTTCATCATCTTCATCACAAAGTCAAGTGTCATCACAAGAACTGATGGACTTACTTAATCAATTGAAGGAGGGACAATTATGATCAAAATATCTGATATGATCGTCAAAGATGATATTGAAAAGTTAAAAAAAGAAAGCCAGTATGCATTATTAAAAGAACAAAATATCCAAGCTTTTTTAAAACAGAATCATTTAGATCCATCTGTTATGGATGATTACTGGGTAGAATTTTTAGATTATAATGATGATTTTCATGTTTGTCAGTCATGTCAATCTTTAAATCAGTGTCCTAAAGATACCATAGGTATGCAAAAAATATTAAAATATTATGAGGGTGAAATTGTTTTAGAACTGCAAAGCTGTCCTTTTGGTAAAGAAATGGAAAAGAAGAGAAAACTTCTTGATCACTTTGTGATGAGCAATGTTAGTGAAGATTTAATGCTGACAGATTTGTCTTCACTCAAGATTGTTGAAAATGCGGCGAAACTTTCAGCTAATCATCAAAATGCTTTAGGACATATTCTTAAGTATTCACAGACACCCACTTCACAAGGACTTTTCTTACATGGTCCAATGGGAAGTGGAAAGACAACATTATTGGCTGGTTTGATGAATAGTTTAGCTAAAAAAGATAAACAGATTGGATTTATTCATTTTCCAACTTATCTGATTGACCTCAAAGCGAGTTTTTCTTCTGGTGATAATGAATACGCTATGGATAAGTTGTTAAAGGTTGATTATTTACTGTTGGATGAATTAGGTGAAGAAAATATCACAGCGTGGTCACGTGATGAAATTCTATTAACCATTTTATCTTATCGTTTATTGAATCATTTACCCACTTTTTTTACAAGCATGTATGGTTATAATGAATTAAAAAAAGTCTATACTCTAAAAAAAGGTGATGAAATTCGTGCAAATACAATTATTTCAAAATTGAAAGCGTTAAGCATTGAAATAATGCTTGACTGAACCAAAATGACGATATAGAATGTACTCGAAAGTATAGAATACAACGTCATTTTATGATAAAATAATAACGAAAAAAGCGAGAGGAGAGTAGTTATGGTGAAATGCATTGGAGTATTAACTTCTGGTGGAGATGCGCCAGGAATGAACGCAGCTATCCGTGCTGTAACAAGAACTTGTTTAAACAAGGGAATTAAAATTTATGGGGTGCGATTAGGATATAAAGGACTTCATGATGGTGAATTTATTGAATTCGATAGGCATAGTACACGTAATATTATTAACATTGGGGGAACATTCTTAAAATCTGCACGTTTTCCTGAATTTAAAGACCCTAAAGTCAGAGAAGAAGCCATTGAACAAATGAAAAAAGTTGGAATGGAAGCTTTGGTTGTTATTGGGGGAGATGGAAGCTATAATGGAGCTTTAAAATTAACCGAAATGGGAATCAACTGTATTGGTATTCCTGGAACAATAGATAATGATATTCCTGATACTGATTTTACAATTGGATTTGATACAGCTTTAAATACAATTGTAGATGCTTTAGATAAATTAAGAGATACATCAAGTTCACATCAAAGATGTACAATTCTTGAAGTTATGGGAAGAAGATGTGGTGACTTGGCTGTTCATGCAGGACTTGCCTGTGGAGCAGAAATGATTGTGACAAGCGAAAGTGGTTTTGATGAAGAAGAAGTCATTGAAACTTTAAAACGTTCAAAAGCTTCTGATAAAAAACATGCTTTGGTTGTTATTACTGAACATATTACTGATGTTCATGAACTTGCAAAACGTGTTGAAGAAGCAACTGGTTTTGAAACACGTGCTAATGTTTTAGGACATATGCAAAGAGGTGGACGTCCATCTGCTAGAGATCGTGTTTTAGCTACTCGTATGGGAATCAAAGCTGTTGAATTATTAGAAGAAGGTAAAGGTGGTCTTTGCATCAGTGATGTTAAAGGTGAAATTGTTGGACTACCAATTCAAGAAGTCTTAGGACATAAACGTCAAGTCAATCAAGGTATTTACGAAGATGTATTAAAACTTCGTTAAATATAAACTAAGCTATAGGAGATTAATTGAGAATGAAAGATAAGATGAAGAAAACAAAGATTATTTGTACAATTGGACCTGCATCTGAAGATCCAAAAATGTTAAAAAAATTAGTTTTAGCTGGTATGAATGTTATGCGTTGTAACTTCTCTCATGGTGATTATGAAGAACATGGTAAAAAAATGCAAACAATGCGTGATGTCAATGCTGAACTTGGGACAAACTGTGCTATTTTATTAGATACAAAAGGGCCTGAAATTAGAACTGGTGATTTTGAAGGTGGATTTACTGAATTTAAAAAAGGACAAGTGTCTACAATCTGTGTGGAAGATATCGTAGGGACTGCAGATCGTTTCACAATCACTTATAAAGATTTATACAAAGATGTTAAACCTGGTGGATTTATCTTAGTGAACGATGGTCAAGTTGAATTATTAGTTGACCATGTTGAAGGAACTGATATCGTTTGTGTTTGTGCAAATGATGGTAAAGTCAAAAATAAACGTGGAATCAATGTTCCTGGTATCGAACTTGGATTTGATTTCATTTCTGAAAAAGATAGAGCTGACTTAGAATTCGGATGTCAACAAGATGTAGATTACATCGCTGCATCATTTGTGCGTCGTCCTCAAGACGTTTTAGATGTTAAAAAAGTATTAGTTGAAAATGGAAAACCTGATATTCAAATCATCGCTAAAATTGAAAATAGCGAAGGTGTTGAAAAAATGGATGATATTATCAAAGTTGCTGATGGTATCATGGTTGCTCGTGGGGATTTAGGTGTTGAAGTTCCTGCTGAAGATGTACCATTAATTCAAAAAGAATTAATCAAAAAATGTAAAGCAGCTGGTAAAATTGTTATTACTGCAACACAAATGCTTGAATCTATGCAAGAAAATCCAAGACCAACTCGTGCTGAAGTCAGCGACGTTGCAAACGCTATTTATGATGGTACTGATGCTATTATGTTATCTGGTGAATCTGCACAAGGTAAATATCCAGAAGAAGCTGTTATGGTTATGAACAAAATTGCAATTAAAACAGAATCTACATTAGATTATGCTTCATTACATAGAAAAGCTGTCAGAACTGCATCTGATGATCCTTCTGAAGCTATCTGTATGTCAGTAGCTGAAATTGCAACAAAATTCAATGTTGCTGCCATCGTTGCATTTACAGAATCTGGATTTACAGCAAAGAAAATGTCTAGATATAGACCAGAATGTCCAATCATTGCGGCAACTCCATATGAAAAAACAACTAAGAAATTAGCAATTAACTGGGGTGTTAAATCTGTCATATGTAAACACATGGATACAACAGAAGGTTTATTAAACTTAGCTGAAGTTATTGCAAAAGAAAACGGTGTTAATGCTGGGGAAACAATCCTTGTTACTGGAGGAACTCCTGGTGTTCGTGGAACAACAAGCTACTTACAATTAATCACTGTTAAATAAATTTTCAATCAATTTCTATTCATGAGAAAAGTATCACTTTCAAAGTGATGCTTTTTTATATTATAGGAATTTGGTTTCGTTTGGTTGATAAATGCTTAAAGCAAATATTAACAATGAGCAAAATAAAAAGTAATGCACCAGCATTACTCTATTTTTCTGCATGCAAAAACGTAACCAGATATATCATTTCTTGACCTGGTGCATTGTTCCTTTTCCACATTTCATGCAGATGCATGACAGTTCATCATCTCCATCAGTCTCCGCTATTTCACTTAATATGTATCCGTCAAGTTCCATTTCACATCCGCATCTGTCACATTTCATAAGTACCTTATCTGATTCATATGTGTCATCATGGAGAAGCATTTCATCAACTTCTTCTGGCGTTAATGGTTTGACTTCTGAGATATTTTGATGTGTAGATGCATCTTTCTTTGTACGGGATGTCATTCTTCCGTC